>CAIMFA010000001.1 GCA_903840185.1 uncultured Lentisphaeria bacterium
CGCAGCTTCTATAGTTCGTGCATCTCTTATATCCATGATAACAATATAGCACATTAAAAACAAAATGATAGCTGATTATCTTGCGCGTCTATAGCAACATCGCCAATAACGTCAGTAATTGTTTCATAAACATAAAATACCTTCATTAAGTTCAATATTTTGGTTTAGAGCTTTTGCATCGGGGGCAAATTTCCCATGAATTAAATAATTACTCCGTTGTATGGATACTCTACTATTTGAAAATCAGAAATCAAGGCTGATCATGCTCAATTAATTATGCGCAGAATATGGGAGGTCCGCTGGAAATAATTTGATTTACTGGTAAACGGACGGAGATGAATGCCCTGCGGAATGGATATCCCGCCGGCATCAACGTGTTTCGTACCGGTACTGTCCAGAACCAGCGGCATATTGTCCGGGGATTGCCCGATTGCGCCGACCCAGATTACGACATGAAAGGCTTCGCCATTTTGACGGGTGAGAAACAGCAGATCGCCGGTGCGCAGTTCACGGACAAAGTCCTCATAAGTTTTGGGACGTTCAATACGCTCAATCTTCAACTCTTTTTCCTGTCCGTGAACTTTCACATGAGTCAATTCCGCCTGTAATTTGACGTCGCTGGTGAATTTAATGCCCAACGCCAGATTGTAAACAAACGCGGTGAAATCGCTGCAATCCACGCCTTTGCCGTTGTGTCCGGCACCGACTTCCTTCCACGGCCAGTTTTCCGGCGGATTCCAGTCCGGGATATGGTGATGCTGATAATCATAACCCAGAAAGCGCAGACCGGTTGCAATCACCCGTTCCTGTTTCCATTTTACTGTCCTTTTGTGAATCCCCTCCGGCTGCGGGTAATGGCGTACCGGCGGCCCCCACGAACCGTATTCTTTGCGCACTTTGGGCGAATACCATTCATGGAACGGGATACTTGATTCCTCTTCCGGATCGCTGCGCAGTCCGGAAAGCATATCCCCGATCAATTCCTCCCTGGAGAAAGAAAACTTGACTGCATAAGACGATGAATACTTGCCGCCGGTAAGCGATTTTTCCACTTCGGCGGCAATATTTTCCTGTCCATGCAAAAGCGGAGTAAACATAATCGCCAGGCAGCAAGGTAAAGCACAAAAGAACCGTTTCATAGTTCACCCAAAGTTATAGTGGATATAATGTAACAGTTTTTTATCAAGCAGCGTCAAGCAGTTGCAGGAGGAGTGACTCCTATGGTCACGCTGCTGCCAGCTATTTTCTGGGATATACTGCTGGAAAGTTTGGCAATCGTCTGAGTGATTTCACTAACTTTTTTCTCCGGATCAAATTCGATGAAGATTTCTATATAGACCTTGTTGCCTGAACGCCTTGAACGGATTCCGTGAATCTGTTCATATTCGTTGAAACACAGCGCCAGTTCGCCGAGGATTATTATCTGGTGATTCTCTTCAAGGGTCTTATCCAGTAAATCCATGAATGAGTTTTTAAAGATACCGATAGTTGACAGGAATATCGCGAATGCGATCATGAGCGAGGCGGCCGGGTCTATATACACGCTCCAGTGGAAATCCTTGAGCGACATACTCAGCACCAGTGAAAGCAGAATGAACAGATTGCCGATGAATCTTGTCAGGAAAAGTCGCGCCTGGGCAGCCATGATCGGCGATGCTCCCAGTTTGGCGGCGCGGCTGTTTTTTAAGCTCAACATACCGTTGATGAAAAAATACAGCGTTTGAGAAAATATGCTTATCCATAAACCGAAGCCGGTTATATGCTCCGGATGAATTATATTTTTAAACGCCATGCCGGTTATTATCATGAAGGAAAGCGCCATGGTAGTTCCGACAAACATGCTGGAAAGATTTTCCAGTTTGCCAAGTCCGTATTCAAAGTTTGAGTCGGCGCCCTTGCAAACTTTGCGCATTGCCAGCAGGGAAAGAAGAACAGCGATGAATTCAATCGTAGTTTTTAAGAAGTCCGCCAGAAGTACGCTTGAGTTTGAAAATGCGAACGCGGCGACAGTAATGATTACGTCGAACAGGCCGGCAATAAAAGACATGCGCAGCGCTTTTTGTCTTTCCGAATCGTTGAACCCTTCAGTATTGTTCATTTTAAAGCGCCACCGCTACTGACTGCATTTTTGCGTTTTAAGCTTTATTTTATCGAGCGCGTCGTTTTCAGAATCATGTATTTCGAGAATCGTATGAAAATTGCTGATTTCGAATACCTGCTTGACTGTCTGGTTAAGACAGCAGAAATGCAGCGGACAGTTTTTAACTTTCATTTTTTTTGCGACTACTAGAAATACACGCAACCCGGCGCTGCTGACATATTGCAGCTCGTTCAGGTTAAAAATAAGACTGTTCGCCTTTTCAACTATCTCTATAATTGTTTTTTCAGCATCCCCGGATGTGGCTGCATCAAAGTGCCCTTTCGGATAAACAATATGACATACGCCTTCTATCTCGGTACAATGTATTGCAAATTCAACTGGCTTTCTGAAAATATAATCTTTAAGACTCATTTGTGATCTATGCCTTTTATCTCTATCGTAAATTCTTTTCTTGAAATGCTACAAGACTAGAAAATATAACTCTAAATTATTCTAAAACAAGTTTTATGCATGATTATAATAAGCATGTGCTGTATGCCGAGTGCTCATCCGCGTTTTACAATTGCCGCAAACGTATAACATGGTTAAAACAATAAAGACCCCAGGAATAGACGTTCGAATTTGTACTCTTGACATTGCTGATGATATTGGCTATGTTAATGATTATCGTGTCCGGATTGATAATAATTCGCAAAACGGCGGCAAATCCGTACATGGGAGGTGAAAACTATGCCAATGCGGGTTCTATTCTTTATTGTGTTTTCTTTTTTTTCCGTCATCCTGCCGTCAGCCTCCCAAGACCGTCTCAACTCAGGACCACCCACCATGGAACAGGCAATCAGCAACAATCTCCGGATGCTCAGCCATGTTCGCGAAAACCCGGAGGAAAAAACGCAAGCACTGGAACGGCTGCGGGAAAAACTGACCGCACGCGGCCTTACAGACATCGACG
Organism: uncultured Lentisphaeria bacterium; assembly: GCA_903840185.1. Taxonomy (GTDB): domain Bacteria; phylum Verrucomicrobiota; class Lentisphaeria; order Victivallales; family Victivallaceae; genus CAIPAT01. The sequence continues at coordinate 3,054 of CAIMFA010000001.1, forward strand.
CTAAACTGGCCGACATAGGAAAAATATTTGACGAAGCCTCGGTCATGGATGATGCCAGTTTCGAACAGAACAAGCGGCAGCTGGTCATGCGCATTTTATCCAAACTGCGCGGCGACAAACAGGTGCCGGCTACCGCCGCCTCGCCGGTTTCCGCGAAAGAAGTTATTCCATGGATCGACGTTCATGATCATTTTATCGGCAGGGCCGATTTCACCAACGCTGCCCAGGAGGCGCTGGCCGCCATGAAAGAGGGCGGAACCACGATGATGATCATCATGCCGCCGCCGAATGACGGCGTCCGCCCTGCCAGTGACTGCGACAGTTTTGCTTCCGCCATTCGTTCTCAATCCCCGCATTTTGCCTTTCTCGGCGGCGGCAGCATTTTAAACGCCATGATTATGCAAACCCCGAATCCGAACGCCGTCAATGCCGCATTACGCAGTCAGTTCGAGAAAAAAGCGGAAAACATTCTCAAAATGGGAGCGTCCGGATTCGGCGAGATGGCCGCCCACCATTTGTCGCTGCACGGAGCCTCGCATCCGTACGAAACCGTTCCTGCAGACCATCCGCTCTTCCTGCTGCTGGCGGACATCGCCGCCAGACACGACGTGCCGATCGATATCCACTTCGATGTTGTTACCGAGGACATTAAGACACCGGAAACTTTGTTGGAATCCCCCAACAACCCCGAGCGGCTTTCTGCGAATCTGGCGGCCTTTGAACGTCTTCTCGTCCATAATGCCAAAGCCAAAATCGTATGGGCGCATGCCGGGTCGGACAATATCGGCCACTGGACGACAGAGTTGAGCCGGAAAATGCTGGAAAAGCATCCCAACCTTTATATGAGCCTGCGCCTCGGCCCCGGCCTGTCTCCGGAGAATTTTCCCCTGACTCCGGATGGCAGTTTAAAACCTGAATGGCTCCAGCTTTTCAAAGATTTCCCCGGCCGTTTTGTGATCGGTGACGACCAGTTCTTCATGGGCAAATTGACAAAAACCGGATCAATCGCAGGCGAACTGCATAATAAAGCGCCGTTGTGCCGTCAACTGACTTCAGTATTCCTCAAAGCGCTCCCTCCGGATCTGGCCCGCAAGATCGCG
>CAIMFA010000002.1 GCA_903840185.1 uncultured Lentisphaeria bacterium
AGTAGTCCGTTGCCGCCTTTGGTGTTGACTATGGTATAGCGTTCAGGTCTCTGTTTATCGATCAATGAGAAGTTCAGCTGATCAGGTGTGTTCTTGGTTATTAAAGCATTACCGACCAGCCCGGGGAGTACGGTACCTTTGCCGTAGCCTTCCGGTATCTCACCTTCGAAGTCTTTATAGTCATATGAATGAACCGGCTGGGGTACGGCCAGACGCTTCTCACCGGGCTGGGGCATACCTTTGGGTACGGCCCAGGATTGTAGGCCGGTCTGTTTGTTACCTAAACGTAAGTCCAGGTGCATACCGGCGCGATCAGCGCGATGCTGCTTGGCAACGACAGTCAGGGGTTCATCTAAAGGCAGTTTGGAAACGTCACCAATATCTGACCTGTCGGGTATACCTTTGGCAAGCGTTTCCCCTCCGGCCAGTCCTTTGGCCCACATAAGACGTCTTTGCATATCTGAAGTATAAGGCATGGTTAACATTTAAGTTGCCCCGCAGCAGGTGGGAGGCTGCTGCGGGGCGGTCGGTCGTTAATTGCCAGATGCGAGTGGCAAGTCTGGTAATATTTGCAAATTATTCGTAGACCCTTCATCGATCCGGTTGCGAATGGCTTTGCGGACTACTGCCGGACTGGAGCTATAAATATCCTCCAGGACTTTAAAATCACCTTCCGGCACAAGCAGCAGGATTCTGGAGACCGCCTCCTCGACAGAGAAGGTTATCCGTTCGGGTTGTGCTGGCGCCACATTCTGCTTTTCTGCTTGCTTCTGGGCTTGAGGAATCGAAAGCGTCCCGTTCAGCACTTGCTGAAATAGCTCTTCTGATCCTGCTTTAATCTTTTCTGCTGCTGAAACGGATTTGCCACTGACTCCGAGTTTTTTGCCGGCGATATCCGCAGCCGTACCCTGTGGAAGTACTTCCATAGGGTTAGATTTCCCGGAAGTCATGCGTGCCATCGCCTCCTTTTTAAGCTCCGGCAGAAATGCGGCTGCGATTGCGGCACGCTGGGCTTGGGTTAGCTGCCTGCGCAGAACGTTTTTTGCAATGACAAAATCTTCCAATGTTCCCGATTGATCCCATTCGACAGCTTTGATCGGCACGTTAAGCCTTTGGCATGCCAACGCCCGGTGGCGCCCGTCGATCAACTGCCCTGCGAACATAGTCACGGGCTCTCTCTGTCCCAGCTTCATATTTTCGGCAAGGGCGTCGAGGTCTTCAGCGTTCATACACGGCATAAGCTCAGCCACGGGATGTATTGGGAGATGAGCAGCCGGATCAATATAGGTGATTTTAGCAGAGCTGGTTATTGCCGTTGCGGCTGGTTCAGCCTGACCTTTGTCATCTTCAACTGCCACATCCTTAGGGCCGTTGGTCTCCAGTTCATTCCGCTGTGGGTTTGGTGGCGGTGCGTATACTGCTGGCATTGGCGGTGGCGGGGTGCTTACTGCCGCCGTTGGAGGCAGCACAGCCTGCCGCAAATCCTTCACAACTGGTTTGGGAGCCTTGGATGATTCAGGCGTAATTGCCGGAACTGCTGCTGGCACCGGGCGGGTGGTTGCTCCTGGCGGTATAAGCACCTGCAACAGCTTTTGAAGTTCAGCGGCGAACTCAATTGACTTCTGTGTGTTTTTCCCCTCAATATCCGTGATGATTTTCTCCAATGCAGCAGATTCTTTGGAAACATAAAATTTATCTGCTTGCCGCGAAAGCATTATATCATCCGCTTTAAGACCTTGGCCGTTGTATCGTTCAATCACATTACGAAAAATATCTATTTTCGGTATCTTCATTTTCTTCTTTACCTTAAGTTTTAGGTGTACAACCAGTTACTTGTTGTTCCGGCTGTATCGCCCCCCACGTTTTATCGTTTTTCTTTGTTTCTATATCTTCCACTGTATGCTGATCAGCTAATTACTATCCATTCTTTTTCTTCCTTTGTTTTGTCGTAAATAACGCACTTTTAGCATCCGTCGTTAAATCATACATACGCTTCATACGCTTCCCTGTTACTTACGCATGTACATGTATAAAGTAGTATGTATATATTATTCTCAACAACGTATAACCTTACATGTGTACGCGTAGTATTCGAACAAGCGTATGAAGCGTATGTTGACTGGGATAACAGCTGTCATAGGCATCCTCCGGCGTTCGGGTTACCCGTGTACGTAACTCCTGCAAAGCCACGCTGGTTCTTGTCATCGCGTTTGATGTCGGTACGTTTGACCGAGCGGCGCAGAGTCAGCATGGCATCCGGCAGCTCCGTCAGGAACCGGCGCTCCGGTAACGCCTGCCAGCCTCGAATTTTGCAATATTCCAGATATCCGACCTGGAGTTCCGCGGTAGTGACAGTACCGCCGGTCGCGGTCTGAACACAATCTTCAACGAACGAGAATACCGAATTGGACTCGAACAGCAGATCATCAACCCGCTTCTGCTGGGTTTCAGTCAGGCGTATGCCACCGTTGGCGATGTCCTTCAGCAGCTTGACCGCGCCCTCTAATCCCCAGCGCAGGATGCCGGGACCTTCGGCCTGAATCAGCTTGTCGCCGAATTCAGGGATGACGTTTTCCGGTTTCGGACGTTCATAATCTACGATTAGTAACCGCCGACGCCAAGCACCGGCATCGGAATCCAGTTGAACCCGCAGACGGCTGTTTGAAGTGATGATGAAGTTATAGTTACCGCGCAGCTGGAATGACTGGTTGCCGCCCTTCACTTCCCCTTCGATCAGGTCGTTGCCGGTGAGCTTCTTGAGAATATGCGCCGGGCTGGTGTCAAGAAAGTTGCCTGGTACGTCTTTGCCGGTAAGCAATGTGCGTCCAATAAGCCGGACCAGTTCAAAGCGCTGGGCCAGATGAGCAACCCGCAGTTCGCTGACGTTGTGCAGCCCGATAATCTTTTCGATCACCTCGACGAATGTGGATTTCCCGCCGCCCGGAGTGCCGCGCAGAATCAGGATCAGCTGCGCGAGGTTAATCCCCAGCAGACACTGGCCGAAATACTTCTGCATCAGCTCGATATCGTCGTCTGAAAGCGCCGACTTCAGAAGTTCTGCGATAAACTGGGGGCACTCGGCATCCGGCTGCCACGCGATTTCGGAGCGGTTCCGGCTGTAATATGCATGATCAAAGGGTTTCAGTTCATATTCGCCGGTTTGCGGGTCGATTTCGAGGACGCCGTTGCCAACGTGAACGAAAGTACGTGATCTGACGAATGCATCTTCCCTCTCCGCGATACCTCGCAGCATTTCAACCAGACTGTGCTGGAAATTGCTGGTACGTCTAGCCAGTAACTCCGGTCTTTTCTGCATAATAATCTGCTGAAAGAGCTCGCCCATGCTATTCGCAACGCTCGAATCCGACTTACTTCGCCAAAGGCCTGTATCTGGGTCATAAAGATAGAACCTTTTCGTAGTCAAATCGTACAAGACAAGCACGTCCATGAAATACCGGCCAGAGAAGTATTTCTGATTCAGCTCGTATTTTTCATACTTATCGGTGCTCGAATCAAAAATAGCCGGCCCGTAAGTCTGGGCGGCAAGGTCAGTACTGTCATCCAGCAGTGTCGCTGACTTGGTGAAATCGGTCAACTTAAGAGCTAAGGTGTCTTTGATGTTCATATAATGCCTCCCTCCGGACAAAGCCATAAAAGCCGCTGCCATTGATTCTTTTCAGTACGGAACAAGCCCGGCAGACGTGAAAGACGGCTTTCGTTCTTGCAGGATGTGTCTGCGCCGAGGCTGCCAAGCATCGGGAACAGGCCCATTTCGATTACTCTGGTCCAGTCTTCCGAATTATGCACGTCTGTGCGCAACCATGCGTGAACGGACTTCCCTCCAGAATGGATTAGAGCACAGACCGGCAGGCCCAAACCGCGCCAGAAACTGAGCTGGTTGTCTACGGAGAGGACATCGAATTCACCCACGGCAAATCTGAAGTCCTGTATGCAATTATCACCGCGGAAAGTGTCCTTGCCGTTCTTGGTCTTTTTCTGCAAGCCTGATAATGGATTGGCCATAATGTGCGGGAATTCTTCCGCCAAGGACTCATAACAAGCTCCACGTGTTGCTTCCGGCATACGCATCACCATTTCTAACTTCTCTTGAAAAAAAGGCACCCATTGGCTGGCTTTACGGATTGAGTCTTCACGAACTCCTGGATCAGTCCGCCGCCCGATAAAGATTAAATCATCCGGCAAGTAAAGGTTCTTGAGCAGAGTAATCATATGCGGTTCGGTGTCGCTAAGCGCGACAGGTGAGTGCCGGTACAGCACATCGGGATCAACAGGACCGCCATGGTCGATAATGCTTTGCTGAACGGCCCGCTTGATATGCGGGCTTTTA
>CAIMFA010000003.1 GCA_903840185.1 uncultured Lentisphaeria bacterium
CGTGGCGATTACCGCATCGCTCGGCAGATCGAATTTGGCGCACATGTCAGTTATTACCGCCGGGGTCGCTGTCGCGGTGAGCAGCAAAACCTGCGCGACATTGAATTCACGCTGGTAAACCGGCAGTTTCAAGTAGTTCGGACGGAAGTTATGGCCCCACTCGGAAATGCAGTGCGCTTCATCAACGACCATCAGCGACACAGGAACTCCGCTTAGGAATCTGCGGAAACGCTCATTGTTGAACCGCTCTACCGAAATAAACAAAATTTTGCATTCTCCTCCTCTGACTTTTTCCATTACCTGCCGTTCCTCGTCGCGGCTCAGCGACGAATCTATGCGTGCGGCGGCGATGCCTTTGGCCGACAGGAACAGAAGCTGGTCCTGCATCAGCGCCAGCAGCGGCGATACGACCAGGGTAAGGTGCGGCAGATGCAGCGCAGGCAGTTGATAGCAGAGGGATTTGCCGGAGCCGGTGGGGAAAATCGCCGCGGCCGACTGTCCGCTGACGATGCGATTGATGACTTCAAGTTGTCCGGGCTTAAAAGTGTCGTAGCCGAAATACTTTTTCAGAGTATCGTATAAATTTTTATCACCGTGAATGTTGGTTGATTCTTCCTGTTTTGTAGAGGTGATTGGGTGATCGATTTGCAGCATGGAATGCTCCTGAGGAGATTGTTGAAATGTGTTGGCGACTTGTGGTGGGGTTGATGTTTGATTTTGCATGGTGATCCTTTCTTTTTTTTTATTTGATAATGCCGCCCGATCATTTCTGCCGGGCGGTCGAGGGTTGTTTTCCGCTTTCGTTTTTAGGCAGGCTGCTGGATTGAATTTGCCAATTCAATCAACTTTGTTTTAGCTTCAGGATTCCCGAGTTTAGCAGCTCTCAAAAACCAAATCGCAGCGCTTTCTGGTTTTTCTGTAGTGATGACCTCACCGAGCAGTTCCATCGCTTCATTATGCCCCTGGGCGGCTGCCCGCCGCAACCAACGCAACGCCTGCCGTTTTTGAACATGGATCCCGGCACCGTTCAGGTAGCACTTCCCGAGCTCGAACTGCGCTTCGTCACAGCCCTGCTCAGCGGCCTTGCGAAACCAGTTTACCGATCGGATTTTATCCTTATCCAGCGAGCTCCGACTGGCATAAAAAAGTCCGAGCCGGAACTGGGCGTTGCGTTCCAGCTTCCGAGCAGCTTTTCTATACCATCGTAGGCCTTTTTCTTCGTTTTTTTCGACTCCGTATCCATAAAAATAGCAAAGACCTGTCATGTACAAACCGGTCCCGAGTCCCAGCTCCGCGGATCGCAAAAACCAGGAAAATGCCTCCTCCGGATTTTTGTTCAAATGCTCACCGGTAAAAAAACACCAAGCAAGATTATATTGCGCCTCCGGATTGCCGCGACTGGCAGCACAGTGCCAATATTTTACAGCTTCTGCAAAATCCCAGTACGATCGATCGGGCCGGTGGTAGTACTGGTTCCCGATTTCGTACAGTTCCCAGGGGACAAGAGTTCTCTCAATTGCCTTGTTTTGCGTAATTATGGGGTGCTCGGGGGTAATCCGTTCAGGATTAACAGTGTTTTTAGTGCTCATTTTCTTTGATTCCTCGTTGTAATGGTTCTTTGGTCTGTATCCCCCGCTGCCACTATGGCAGGAAGGACGATATCACAATACATTTACCGCTGTTTTTTGAGCAGCGGTGTCATTTTTTAAAGTTTTCTACCTCCTTTTTTTGTTAATGATGTCTTCCCAGCTCCGTAAAATAACATGGTCAAACATGGTCAACACGGTACCTCCTATACTCTAGGAAGTTAGTACTAACTTCCATGTCTATGGAACAACCATGTTAACCGTGTTGACCGTGTTATTATGACGAAACACGCAATAACGTTTCTGAAAAAAAGGTTGACCGGAGGGGCGGACGGCTTGCAATTCCTGTCGCCGCCACTCCATTCCGTCCAATAGACATGTGCCATTGTCGAAGCATTTCCCCAGCAGTCTGCCCAGCGTCCCCAGGTCGCTGTTTGGAGCTTCCAGTTCATGGCGATTTGAGGCATCAAGCAGTTCCTGCGTTGTCATCCAGATCGGCGCGCCGATGGCCAGCATTTTACCGCCGAGGGCGTGCAGCCATGCCTTGACGGGGTCCGCCCGTTGCGCAGCGGCCTGTCGGTGACCTTCGCTGGGAGGTGGCAGATGAAATATGGTTTGACAAAACCAGGCGACAACTCCCGCCCACTCCCGGAAGTCATGACTGGGACATGGCAGTGATGGTTTCCCCGCATTTATCCGCTCCTGAATAATCCGGAATATCGCTCCAAGTATTTTGGCTTGGTGCTTCTCCGTCCAGCCCATAATTCCCAGCCCGTCCCAGGATTTAAACTGGTAATCATCCGGGCGCTTACGGATAGTGACGATTGATGAACGATTCATCAGGTCCTGGGTTGCTTCTGCACCGTTTGCGGTAAATTGCCATATATGTGCGGAAGGACGAACTTCAACATAGCCGACGTGTGGAATGCGAGCTTGTATCGTGCCGGATTCGGTCAGCAGAGATTCCAGGCGCTGGCTCTGAACCCGGCCTCGAACGTTGTCCAGCCGGATAAACGGCGAACCGGAAACCATTGCCATATCCAAAGACTCATCCAGACCGCCAACCCCGCCATCCCGAGCCGTAACGGTTGCGATCTTTGCGTAATAAGTGGTCGCGGTTAACTCGGTCAGTAACCCTTTGCCCGCCTGGCTCATGTTGGCCTCCACGATGAATATCGGACAACGGCAGCGAAGTAGTCCTCCGAACTTCAATGCCGGCGTTATCAGCATGGCAATCGCCCGCGATTTGTCGGCAGGAGTCAGGAAGTCAAAGTCGAACTGTAAGTTTTCAATGATTGTGACTGCTTCTTGCAGGAGTTCCACAGTTTCTATAGCACCGCCCATCACCAGTACGCCATTATGTACGCCAAAGGTAACGATGCCTGGGTCGGTTATGATCGGACTCAGAGATATCAGCCCAACGTTGATCAGCGTTCGCACCGCTTCAGTTTTCAACATTGTTCCCGCCACTTCCTCGGATATCAGTTTCGGGGCAATAACATTTTTACCATTTCTCCCTGCTTGATACGCAGTGGTAGAGAAATTAGCATCAATCAATGCTTTGAAGCTGCGCGACTCCACCGGCTGGAGTGTCCCGTCCACCAGTCTGACTGCGACACTACCCATGCGGTACAAGGTATGCGTCGTCTTCAGTGCGGAGAAAGCAGCGTTGGCGGTGCCCTCATAGGTAATATCAAAATCGACGCCGCGATCAGACGGCAGCATTAACTCCGGACGATCAACCTGAGCTCCAGAAGTCACAGAAATGGCATCGTCCACGGTTTTTGCTGGCACGGAGACCAGTCCTTTGTCCTGAAATAGATTTTTCAGGTTATCTGCGACATTATCAATATTGGGATTACTCATTTTGCCACCTCGAAATTCATGTACAGCAGCCGTTGAACGGTACCTTTATCCATGCGGATCGCTCCCGGCGTCCTGGTCATCCTGCCGACGTTTCTTGTGTGCGGGTCTGCTCCCATCGGCAGGAAGATGTTGAAGATTGTCGCAACCTCGGCATCTGTGGCAGCCGGAATTAAGGCATGGATACTCTTGCTGCCGGAAAAGGTCAGTATTGACGGGCGTACACCTGCATCAATCAGTGAAATCCAGAGGTTCATCTGATCGGCAAGAGGCATGAGATCAAATTCGATTATAGCATATCGCCGATTGAAACAGTTATCTGCACGCCAGCTCGGCTTTCCGTCCTGCGTTGTTCCTTCAAGACCTGTGTGTGGGTTGGGGATGAAGAATTCCCGAGGCGATTCACCCGACATTAGGCGTTCCCGCCATCCGCTTGCGGTATCGCGGTTGGCAGTCCCAATGTCGTATGTGTGTTTTGGGCAGCAGAGAATTTCTTCATTCCTGAACATGCCCAGCACCATCAGTAAATCGTCGGCCCCGGACTTACCCTGCGGCTTGGGATTGCTGCGCTCCAGTAATTTTTTTTCCAGCGTAGCGGCATCTGAGCCGGCCCAGGGATCAATAAACATTTGCCGCGCCTTTACAGCATCAACAACCGGTTTCGGGTTTTGCCGAGGCAAATTACATCGGAATGAAATCTGTCCGGTATGCTGTTTCCGCAGTTCTTGATCAATATCAGGATTTCCACTCAGCCTTGCATAATATGCTAAAGTCCCAATCCCAGCCGTTAATTTGCAGTTATTCCACCCGCGCTCAACCTGCTTCGGAACATTATATTTTTCGGTGTGACTCCATTCAATGAAGCGTTCCAGCGAACCGCCGGAATTACGGTACGCGGCCAGGATACGCCACCAACTATCCCAGTTATCGGCAAAAGCCGGGTCGATCTTATCCAACAATATGTCGGCTAATAGTGGTTGAAAATGCGCTGGCGGAGAGGTAGAGTATCTTTGTTCCGTGTTTAGTTTTCTGCCGCTCATTGCCTGGCAGGGCAATTGTGCGGCTTTTTCATTTACTGGGAAGATGTCCCGCATGACCCCGCTCCTTTCATTAGATGTTTCAGCTCCTGACTTATTTTGACCATTTTGCTCACCTATTTTCATTTCAATTA
>CAIMFA010000004.1 GCA_903840185.1 uncultured Lentisphaeria bacterium
CCCCGCGGAGGGATCGGCAGTCCAGTCCGGGGCGGAACCACCCGCACTATACCGGATGGCATGAATTTGCAGGCCGTAATTACCGTCATTCCCGGTCACGCTCAAATAGCAGGAATAACCTTGATTGCCGGAATAATCAATATACCAGCCGCTTATGTTATTCTCCGTAGGAAACAAAACTTGTTCATTTGTTTTCAGGTATCCAAGATAATCATTGAACGATGGAACATATGAATAAATGTCCTCCTGAGCTCCTGGAACTTGTCCGGACTGCCAGGTTTTTGACGAGCCGATCCAGCGCTGCGCCGCAGGATCAGATGCTACAGTGGGAACCAAAGGCCCCCAGCCGGCAAGATCCCCCGGCGAAGGATAGTTTTCCCCGGCCGGCCCGACAGGCTTCGGGTCCGGCATCGCTAATTCCAAGGCACTAATAAATGTTTCCGCTGTGGTATTATTTTTGAATGTCGATATATGGGTCTGAACATCATTGCTGTCGTTCACCCTGAGGGTGGTCGGGAAAGCAAATGTGTCTTCGTAACTGACATCGACATTGTCACCCTGCCCTGTGATAGTAAACTCCAGCAGAGTACGAGGAAGATTGATGTCAAAAATACCGGGAGCGACACTGGCGAACGGGTTTAGCGCACCTAACCCGGCGTAAAGCGTGGAACTGCCCGGCCCGTTTGCAATGGCAAAAGTGCCGTTCTTCACCGTGCTGAGCTGAAACGCGGCAGCGTCAGTTACAGTCGTCGTCTGCATGGTTGTAGTATCAGTATAGCTTACAGAACCTTCGGTTTTAAAAAAAAGCAGCCATACTTCATCGTCAGAATAGTTGGATGAAAAATATTGGGTATTATTTTTAAAATTATTAACGACTTTCAGGGTGACCTGCTCGCCGTCCGCAAGCGCATACGAGGAAATGGATTGATTGCCATCCGCAGTTCCTTTGTGCTGGAAACCGAGCAGATGTCCCGCTTCGTGGGCGACGGCTCCGGTGATGGCGTCAGGGGAGTTCAGCTTGTCTGAGAAGACAAAGGCCTTGTCGCCTTTGATCTGGTTGCCGGCATCCAGAGTTTCAGCAAGACCGGAAAAGTTGCCGTATCCGGCGAACGCGGAACCTGTGCCGCCGACATAAATGGTTGAATGCTCCGCCTGCCCCCCGCATTCTTCAGGCGAGGCGGTAAAAGTCACTCCGGCGCCCGCAAAGGTATTATTCAAGTCAGCGATGATCCGGGATTGCTGCGCTTCCGACAACCCGGAGCGGGCCACGCTAAGATTATCGAGGTGAATATTCAGCGCGTCATTGTCATACGAAACATCTTCCGCGCCGTCGAAATCAACGAAGATTGTTTGTGAACCGCTGTAAACTGCATTCGGATCTATTAATTCCAATCCCGGCAAATCCAACTCTTTGATATTCATAATTACCCCCCCTGCAACATTCAGACTCCGAAGAAACACGGTATTGAAAACATGGCTATCTTTTTTATTATTGCAAGCCGCTTTCCTGCAAAACAAGTAATTTATTTAAAAAATTATTTCAGATGCCATGACGGTTGAGGTCATCCGGCGCTGTACTTTCATACTGCTATCCGTCATCGTCCTGTTTTTTTAGAAAGGTTTTCATGCAGTCATTTCCATAAGCCTGCCTGCCGAAACAGCCGCCTCTGCCCGGGAATCCCGGTCTGCCGGGACGCGATATTGGATATTCAAATTTAGTTGCGGTCATGCCGCGTTAAGATCTTCATGCTGAAAGTCGGCTGTTTCTTCGTGTCTTGCTAACTCTCAGGGTAGTCCCGCAACTGCGGGATATCTCCGTGCGAGAAATGGTTTTAATGGTTCTGCTCAACGAATCTAAAAACTCGGAATTGGACAACGGAGGCTGGAGTGCTATATTAATAAATTGAAACCGGCAGTAAATATCGGGAACTGCGGGTTTTATTAAGCATCCTGGTGGAATATTTCTTTTAAACCGGATGTTTATACAATATATAGAAGGTTCTACTGATGAATAGTAAAGGCATTTGTTTCTTAAACCGGAATTTCTCCATTCTGATTTATCTCTTTTGTGTTTTCTGCTCCTTATTTCTGCTGTATGCCGCCCGTAACGAAGGCCTGCTTCCAAGGCCGCTGGAAGGCACTGACCAGTTGTCAATGCTGCGGGCGGCGGTTGATATCTATCAAGGGAAAATGCCGGACCAGGGGTACATGTATTCCCCGGTCTATACGCTTTTCCTGTTCATCCTGGAGGTCATCAGCCAGGGCAATCTGGTCGTTATGCGCGCATTGCAGGCACTTTTATGCGCGCTGATCCCGGTGATCATCTACCGGACAGGCATCAAACTGCGCACCGGCCGGCCGGCCGCACAGCTGGCGGCGGTCTTATACTGTTTTTATGGTCCGGCGCTGCTGGTGTCGCTGGATTTTCTGCGGGAAGCTCCGCTGGGGCTCTGTTTCATCGTCATGACTTATTTTCTGATTTCGGGGTTTTACCGCAAATGCATCCGCGAATATATGATTGCCGGAGCGCTGGCCGGATTGTGCATTCTCGGCCGGGAGAATTTCATTCCGGTCGTATTTATGCCGGTAGCGCTGCTGCTGCTGAAGGATGTCAGGAAATATTTTAAAATGAAATATGCCGCTGGCTATATCGCGGCAATGGCGATGGTCGTAATGCCGGTTTTATTATACAATTATTTCAAGTTCGACAATTTTGCGATCATACCCGGTCACATGAACAACGTCATAGGCGCATATCACGGCGAGGAAGCCGCCAGAAACGCTTCCGTCGCGGCGGAATCAATCATTAAAAATATTCCTGGGCAGCTTGGAAAATATGTTTCCTCTTATGAAATCGCCAACAGCCTGTCAGTATATTCGCACCGGGAGATCATCGACTTCTTCAAGATTTTTCTGATCCCGTTCAATCTTCTGATCGCGCTGGCAATAACGGCGCTGGCATACAAGATCCGCAATAGAGGCGTGATCCTGGTGGCATTACTGATTGCCGGATATGTGTGTTCAATGGTTTTCTTCGAAATGTTCTACCGCTTCCGCATTCCGACGGTTCCCCTGCTGTGCGTTCTTTCAGGAATCGGTATGGCATTAATTATAAACTGTTTAGAACGTAAAAATTATATTCGTGCCGGAACCGCGCTACTGCTCACTGCAATAGTTTTTATCCCGACCTGGCGCGATGCCGATAAACTGCGGCCGGCCGGCGAACGGCGCAGTACAGCGGCGGTGCTGATTCAAAGCGGAAGATATGCCGCGGCCGAAGATTACATAGACAATCTCAGAGAACAAAAGATTCCGACAGAAGGACTTGAGACTTTCATGATCAAGACGGTAAACAACGCGGGAGATCCCACGAGAGCCAGGATACTTTTCGACAAATGGATTAAGCCGTCACTGATCAATAAGATGAATCCGCAGCAACAACCCGGCCCGGTAAGATAAGCTTATTTAAACCACTTCGGCACGCCACGCGAACGCAATCTGGCAATAGCCCGTTTATGGTGCTCCAGCAGCCATGATGCCGGTCTGTCAAGTCCCGGATCCCGGTATGGCGTACCGGCGGTGGACTTTAGAATGATGTTCATCTCTTTCTAATCCACGGCGTTTTCGATCGCTGAAACATTCATGGCTCCCGCAGTGCCGCCGCGGCGGCGTCCGAAGGCATCTGTCTCTCCAACCAGCAATCCGCATTTCAGCATCGCCCCGCGTACCGGGTAAGCGCTGGAATAAGTGACTAGAATGCCGTCCGGATCAAGCAGCCTTTTCAGCTCCCGGAAAAAGTCCAGCGTCCAGAGTTCAGGGTTGATGTCCGGGGAGAAGCCGTCAAGATAGATACAGTCAAACTTCTGCTCCAGCGCTTTGACGGAACTCCTGGCATCTCCGGCGAGCAGCGTGACTTCAGCGAAACCGCTCCCGAAACTGCCGGAATTCAGCAGTTCATTCAGAATCCGCAGTTCAAGCGAATCCGCCGGAAAAAGCCTGGATGCCGCCCGCAAAGTCCGGATATCCTTCTCCAGCGAAACTACGGTCAGCTTCCCTATTGCCGCAGCTTCTGCGGTTTTTACGGCCTCAAAGACATTATAACCAAGCCCGAACCCGATATCCAGCACTTTAACTTCCCGCCGCGGATTCAGCCGATCATGGAGTTTTGACGGAATGATAAACTTATGCCTGGCTTCAGAAACCGCTCCGGCCAGCGTATGAAAATGCTGCCGGTATTCCGGATGATACAAGGTCAGCGAACCGTCACCGGTTTCCGTACCTGAAATTTCGCCTGGAAAGTTTCCGCCGCCTTCCATGCATTTATTAAGATAATCGATGAACTGCCCCTTTTTCATCCACCATTTCGGAGCGATGATATCCTTTTCGTCAGCGTCGGCGGTAACCCGCATGACCGTCCAGTAAGACGGCAGTAACCGCAGGAAATCCGCCGCGGCGGCGGCGTATTCGTACTCGTTCATGACCTTTATTTGCGGATCAAATGACGGATTGGCATACATTTTCGCCAGCGGCGTATTTTTCAATACCAGCAGATTATGGAGTTTTACCGCGGAAAACGGCAGTTCCGCAATATCCAGAGCGGTTTGACGGAAGTCATCCGTACCTTCGCCGGGCAGGCCGATAATCACATGCGCGGCGCTTTTTATTCCACGCTCCGCAAGCCGCCGAGCAGCATTTTTGACATCCTCAAAAGTATGTCCCCGGCGGATCAACTGGAGCGTCTTTTCGCTGGAAGTCTGAACCCCGAGCTCCACCCATACATCGCATTGCAGCTGGAATTCGCAGAGCAAATCAAGCACCTCGTCACCCAGGCAATCCGGACGGGTTGAGACGATCATCATCCTGAAATCCGCCAGGCTGAGCACTTCCGAATAGTAACGCCGCAGAATGTCAACCGGCGCATTAGTGTTGGTAAACGACTGGAAATAGGCAATATAAGGGGGGCCGCCGCAGTAGCGGGTCTTGACATACTCAATCCCCCGCGCCACCTGGTCCGGCAGTGAAAGGTTGTGCCGCAGGTGGCGGGCGCGATTGCCGTCGTCAGCGCAATAAATGCACCCTGCCCCGGAATTTTTCTCCCGGTTCGGGCAGCTTAGCGGCAGATCAATCGGGATCCGGTGCATTTGCCGCCCGTAATGTTCCAGCAGGTAATCTTTAAAGAAATATATCTTTTCCATGATATCCTTGACGTAAGTGGTTATCCTCTGCACGGCTGAAAATTTAACATAGGTTGCGAAGATTTTGAGAATTGGTTCGTATTCTGAGAGGCTGCCGATACCGGGGTATCGAAGGCCTCGAAGAGTGCGAATCCAAACTCGAAAGATCGCAATCCCGCAGGGCGGGACGAGTGTCTTGCGGCCGTCTTTTTCCGTTACTTCTTCCGGCGATATTCATATCGCCTGTCAGTCGGATCGAAAAAACCCAATCCACAACCCGGCTCGTCTATGCTTAAATTCTCAGCCGTGCAAAGTATAATTTAGTTCCTGACTTCAGATATTTAAAGGAGCGGTGATTGAAAAAAGGGTTAAAGAGATTATTATAGCTCTATATAAAAATGAGGTATGTATGAAAATAGTAATGATTGGAGCAGGAATCGCCGCTCTGGAAGCCGCTGAAGCAATCCGTTCCCGCTGCCAGGATGCTGAAATACACCTTTTTTCCAGGGAGAAAATACTGCCATACCGCCGCCCGGCGCTTACCCGGATGATCTCCCAGGCAACCACCGACGAGCAATTCTTCCTCCATCCGGAAACGTACTACCGCGAGAAGAGGATGCAGTTACACCTGGGCATAGAGGCTGCCAGCATCAACCGGCAGCACAAAACTGTCTTTTTAAGCGACGGAAGCAGTACCGGATATGACAAACTGCTGATCGCCACCGGAGGCCGTTGTTTCATACCTCCGATCCAGGGGACAGAACTGCCGCAAGTCATTACCATCAGAGAGAAAGACCAGCTCGACACCCTGCATGAGTACATCAAAAACGGGACAAAGAACATTGCGGTTATCGGCGGCGGACTGCTGGGGCTGGAAATCGCGGACAACCTCAGCAAGCTGGATATGAATGTAACCGTGCTGGAAGCCTGTCCGGCCATTCTGCCCCGCCAGCTCGACGAGGAAGGCGCGGCCATTCTGGCTAAACAGATGAATGCCAGCCATAAAGTCAAAACCCATTACGGGGTGTTCATTTCCCATATATACGGCAAGGATAAAGTCGAAGGCATACAGACTCAGAATGAACAAAATATCTCCTGTGAACTGGTTATCATCTGTGCCGGGCTGAAATGCAACATCGAGATCGCCGCAGCGGCCGGAATTGATGCCGGACGGGCGATTATCGTCAACGAACACATGCAGACCTCCGACCCGGATATTTACGCGGCCGGCGACTGCGCGTCGTTCAATAACTGCTGCTACGGTTTGTGGCAGCCGGCGAAGGAACAGGGCAATGTTGCCGGAGCGAACATTGCCGGAGAACCGCTGGAGTTCAACCACAACATGTACGGTGCCAGGCTTAACGCTTTCGGCACCAGACTGTTCTCGGTCGGGGATATCGGTCAGAATGACGGGGAATACCAAAAGGTCTGTTCAAAAGATGACCTGAAAAATGTTTATAAGAAGATGTTCTTCAAAAACCGCGTTCTGGTTGGCGGAATCATGCTGGGGGACGTCGCCCTGGCTCCGAAGCTGGAAAAAGCCGTTGCCGAGGGTTATACGCTGGAACAATGCGACAGCGCCGGACTGATCTGCCGCTAAGGAACTGGCTTACAATAAGCTCTTCATTGTTGAATTTAAGCTCCGGCATTGCGCCGGAGTTTGAACTCAAGACACTTACTTCATGATATTGACGGGTTTACCACCGTTCGCACGGCTCTGGCTGGCGGCTTCCAGGAATGCAATCACTTCAAGACTCTCTTCCAGGCAGATTGGCGATTTACCGGTCTGAAAAAACGGTATAATCTGCTTGAGCATCAACGCATAATAGGGAATATCTCCGGAAGCGAGACCGGCTTTGGCAATTTTATCCGTGGTAACAACGCAGCCAAAATTATTCGCGCCTGTGCGGTTGCCTCTCAGTGTACCGATCCTGCCGTCTTCCCACATGCCGACGATTACGTCAAGCTTTGCGGTATTGAACGTCTGGACTGTCCTGCAGCCTTTGCCCATCATCGCGTAAAGCACTTCGGCGGAATGGATTCCGTACCAGAAATAATCGCGATAATCGGCCAGAAGGGCCATCGGGCCGAACGCTTCACAGGACTGGACAGCTTCACCGGCTTCAAGCAGATCGCCAATTCCCTTGGCAAAACGGATGGCCGAAGCGGACACTACAGGAACGTTTTGTTTTCTGGAGATCTCAGCGATCGCTTTAGCATCTTCAAAGGAGCAGGCCAGCGGTTTGTCAATAAAAACCGGCTTGCCGAACTTCGCCAGTATCCTGAACTGTTCAAGATGCTGCCGTCCGTCCACGCTTTCCAGGAAAAACGCATCCATGTCTTTGGCGGTTTCCTCCAGGGAGTCACAAATCTGAACTCCGAGAGCCTTGAGTTCTTCGGTAAACTGTCCCACGCGGCTGTGGCTCAAGGAGAAATCCTTGCTGCCGCCCGGAAATGCTTTTACGACTTTCGCGCCGGGGATATGAAACTCATTAGTAGAGTCGTTGAGCAGTTTGACGAACGCCGGACAATGCGAAGTATCCAGCCCGATCATGCCGATTTTCATAGTTGACATCTTGATTTTTTTCCTTAATATTGCTATCTCTAATGTTTTAAACTTCTATAAACTGGCATATTAAATGCCTTTTTATCAAGTATTTGCATCAATTAATCCAATTCCAGCGCGCCTGCTGACGATGTCGCACCGCCGGAGCTGCATTTTGAATCTGTTTTCTGTCTTGCTGCTGTTCCCTGCCGACTATTGTTCTAGATTTCATCAGGTTTCAGGTTTCAGGTTTTATTCTGTCTTCTGACTCCTGTCTCCTGACTTCTGTCTTTGGGTTTATATTACTTTTTTATACGGCACTTTTACAAATCTTGCCGTTTTTTCTTTGTCAATAAAAGCTTTAAGCATTTTCCACGCCTCGATGCCCATCACTTCCGGCTGCTGCAGATAAATGGTTACCGGGAAATCAAAATCCGCCGGCTTCAAGCCTTTCTCGACCGCAGAAAGAATTATTTCAAAATCACTGCCCGGCTTCAAACCGAATTTGACGGCGCTTTTGACCAGCGGCAGCAGAAACTCCACGCCGTCGATGTAGATACCGTCCCAGCGCTGTCCAGACTCGAACAGATTATTAATCTGAGCTGCAAACCGTTCTTTTGACGGAACAACCGTTGTTGCGGTAATACCGTCTTTAATCAAATTTTCCGACATGCGCGTAAATGCTTCGAATACCTGGAAATTGGGATCGCAACTGCGCTGGTCATTGAACGCGGCGATGTTTCTACATCCTCTCCGCAGAAAGCATTTGAACATATCCTCAACCAGCAGCGCGTGATCGGACGCCACGCAGCCGACCACTTCGCGTTCCGGCAGATCCAGTGTGCGGTTCAACACGACGGTCGGAATTTTCGTATCAATCACGTTTTCAATATGGCTGTCGCCGAAATCGCTCTGCAGTACGATCATACCGTCAACCCGCCCCTGGCTGATTGTACGGAGATAGTTCTTCTGCTCGTCGCGGAACACCAGCAGCAGATTGTAGTCGTCTTTGCCCATGGACTCAACCAGGCCGTAAGCCATATGCTGGTAGAAATTCCGGAACATCGCTTCATAACCTGGCTGCAGCAGTCCGACATTGAAACTTTTTCCGGTAACCAGAGCCCGTCCGACAAAACTCGGGCGGTAATTAAGCTCATCTGCGATCCGCTTGACCCGCTCTCTGGTTTCGCTGTTGACCCGTGTCCCCGGCTTCGAATTCAAGGCGTGGGTTACGGTGGTCAGGCTTACGCCTGCCGCTTTCGCCACATCTTTCCGACTGGCCTGCTTCATGTTTTTGGATGTCACAATTCTGCTCATTCTATTACGTTCTTTTTAGTAAATATGTAATTAAAGATAATTCCGGCATTCTCAAAAATCAATAGTTACAATAAAAATAAACCGGTTTTTAATAAAGACTATCTCTGTCCCTGCCCGGTTGTGGCGGATAGTTGGCTCCGGCGAGGAATAGCAGGCTGATCTCTGCGGGAATCAGCAACTTGAAAAAGCTGGTTGTTCCGCTAACTTATAGGGCTGTTTTTAAATTGATCAACTTCAGGATTACGGGGTTCGCATGTTGTTTTTGAAAGGCATTTTTATCGGGCTGCTGATCGCCATACCGGTCGGCCCGGTTGGAATTTTATGCGTCCACCGCGTCATTGCCAAGGGTCGGCTGGCCGGTTTATTCTCCGGGCTCGGTGCGGCGGTGGCGGACGGATTATACGGCGCGGTGGCGGCGTTCGGGTTGACGCTTATCTCGGATTTCCTGATCGGATACAATTTCTGGATCCGCCTTTTCGGCGGAATCTTCATTATTATCATCGGCATAAGGATGTATTTAACCAAACCGGTACTGGATATTGAAGACGATGTTCCCAACACCCTTGGACGGGATTTTATGTCGACTTTTATTGTCACCATTACCAACCCGCTGACTATTATGGGTTTTCTGGCCATCTTTGCCGGGCTGAACCTGATTAACACGCATCGCGGTTACATGGATGCGTCAATCCTGGTCGCCGGAGTGGTTGCCGGATCCTGCATCTGGTGGCTGACGCTGGTTGTAATCTTCGGGTTTATCTGCTCGAAATTCAAGATATCATGTCTTGGAGCGCTAAACAAGATAGTCGGCATCGTAGTTGTCATGATGGGGCTTTTCACCATTATTGTCCAGCATAAACTGCCGCCGCCGTCGTCACAGCAGAATCATGAACAGGCGGCAATTGAGACGGCTAAAAGCCGCTGATTTACGGCTGTCCGGGAACTCCGGTAAGCATCTGTTTCATGATCATGGCGTTGCGGTTTCCAGGTTCGCGGGCCAGAATTTCCTGAACAATCTCCAATGCCTTTTCAGTTCTGCCGTCGGAGGCGTTTGCTGCGGCCAGATTGAGCATCAGCCCGGCATTGCCGGGAGCAATGGATACCGCGCGGCTGAAGTAAACTATCGCATCCTTCCAGGATTTTCTGGACATCGCAATAATACCCATGCCGTTCAGGGCGCGGCGGTCGCAGGGCGCCTCTTTCAGGCAAAGCTGGTAATATTTCTCCGCCTGGATAATATTGCCCCGGCTTTGAAGGTAATAGCCATAATTATAAAGCACGTCCGGCTTGCCGGAACCTTTCGCCAGCGCCTGCGCGAACAACTTGTCCGCCTGCTGGAAATTCTTGATGCTTGAGGCGTTGATTGCCAGGTTCATATAGCCTTCCGGCGACTCCGGATCGGCTTTTACCGCATCCGAAAAATACCTTGATGCCAGGCTGAAATCCTGTTTCTTTTCGGCAATCACTCCGAGCATGTTCAGGCAGCGGGCACGGTCGTCGAGCATTTTTAAAGCCGCCGCCAGATGTTTTTCCGCCGCCGGATAATTACCCTGCTTAAAATATGCTTCCCCCAGGATCGAGTCGCTTTCAGCCTGTTCGCTTACCGCATTCACCGGCGGAGACGGCAGATAAACCACCAGCGCGGCAACCCCGCAGCAGGTCAGAGGTTTCAAGCTGCCGCGTAAATTCCGCCGTTCCGCAATAATTCTGGAAAGGAGAAAAGCGGCAAACACAAACAACGCCGGCAGCATTGCCAGACGGTATCTGCCGCTGGTCACGGTGAGCGTCTGCCCCAGCCAGAAAGCCGCCGCCAGCACGACGCAGTGCCGGTAGCAGTAGAGCGTCCGCCGTTGACTTGCCGCCAGCCCCAGTCCGGCCAGCCCCAGCACCATAATCAGTCCGGATATCCAGGCGGAATAGCGCTGCAGCGCAGTGAAGCAGCGCAGCGGCGCGGCGTCTGCCCCGGAAATCAGCTCCCGGCAGTTCCATACATAAACCGCCTTCTTCAGCAGCAGATTCAGCCATTGCGCCGGGTTGCCGCGAATAAAATCAGCGACACGGCCGGAATAGACCTGGTCATTGCTGATTTTGAGCTTATCAGCCTCCGCGGCCGCGCCATTGTGCAGTGCATTCCATTGCGGTCCTGGACGAACATAGCAAGTCCCGGTGGCCTCCGGATTGTTGCCGATAAAAAGATTCAAACCGCTGTTGTTCTGAATCAGGACAAACCGGCCGCTGAGCAGCGAATTATGAACACACACCGGGGCGATGATCACCATCGCAAACACCATGAAGCAGATTGCCGGCAGCAGCTTTTTCCCAAAGGCGGATTTTGCCTTCCAGTTGATAACCAGCAGCAGCACGGTCTCGGCCGCAATAAAAATCAGCGCCATTGGATGAGTCGCCGCCGCCAGCCCGGCGGTCAAGCCGGCCCCGGCAAACCAGAGATATTTGACATGAGATTCCGGACCACCCTGCGCTTCCGGGGTGCTCTCGCCAAAGTAAAGCAGCGCCAGAGTCAGGCACAGCAACGGCACCAGCAGAGCTTCGCTGATCAATTCCGACTGGTAATAAATCAGCGGCGGATACAATACGGCGATGCCAAGGAAAAGATACGGCACCAGGGAATCTGTTTTTGAACAGAACGTTTTCAGCGCATAGAACAGCGGAACAAAACAAAGCAGGCCTGCAAGCAGCTGCATAAAGCGGACGGCAGGCAGACTGAAGGTAAAGAGCTTATATAATACTGCCAGCAGCATCGGATAGGCCGGGCCGTGAATATGCACCGATTCCCAGATGATTTTCCCGGAAATGATCTCCCTGGCCCAGTCGTCGTATTCCTGAACGTCGGGCCCGACCGGAATGTCAAACAGCGGCGAGTCTGAAAACTGCCACAGGTATATTATGCGCAATATCAGCCCTGCCAGGAGAATTGAAAGCGCCAAATATGCTTTTTTAGTAAAAATACGGTTTATTGGTATCACTATTGTCTCATTCTATTTTGAATTATATCTTTTCATATATATAGTATACTATTCTTATCATAACAGAAAAAACGAGATGAAAGAAAAAACCTTAAAAATAAACAATCAGGCAGGTATTCACTGCCGTCCGGCCAGCGCGATCCTCAATGCGATAATCGAGTTTCCTGACCACCGGTTCGTTGTTTATCTGCCCGGCAGAGAAGATACCGAACTGAACAGCATCCTCAGCCTGATCGCGTTAGGCCTGCAATGCGGCGACCGCATCACCCTGCGCGTATCCGGACCGGATGAGGAGAACGCCTGCGCTAAAATTGCTGCACTGTTTGAGTACGAATTTGATTTCCCTCCGAGAATGTAATATTTACGCCGCCGGCAAAATGCCACAGGTAACTGTATGCTCTTCTATATTGTAATAATCGTCATCGCCCTCTATCTGCTGCCGGCAGTGTTGCTTTACTTCATGCAGCACCGCATAGTCTTTTACCCGACCAGGGAGATTTTCGCCACTCCGCTCAATTGCGGAATCCCCTTTGAAGATGTCTACCCGGAGACAGCCGACGGCGTAAAGATCAACGCATGGTTTGTCCCGGCGGACAATGCCGAATACACTGTGCTTTTCTGCCACGGCAACGGCGGATGCCTGGCGCACCGGGTTGAAACCATTGAACTCTATCATAAACTCAGCTTCAACTTCTTCGTCTTCGACTATCGCGGATACGGGCTCAGCGGCGGCAAACCCTCCGAAAACGGCCTGTATCTGGATTCGGAAGCCGCCTGGAATTTCCTGGTTAATGAGAAGCACATCCCGCCGGATAAAATAGTGCTCATCGGCCGTTCCCTCGGCGGCGCTGTCGCCTCCCGGCTGGCGGCGAAGAAACAGCCCCGGCGGCTGATTTGCGAATCAGCGTTCCTCTCGATCCAGGAAACCGGCCGCGACAGATACCCGTTTTTCCCGGTAAAACTGCTTTCCCGCTTCACTTTCCCCACCGGGAACTTTCTAAAACAGGTAAAATGCCCGGCAATGATAATTCACAGCCGCGACGACCAGGTTGTCAAGTTCAGCCACGGACAGAGGCTGTTCACTATCGCCGGCGGGCCGAAAACCTTCCTGGAACTGACCGGAGCTCACGACGAATGCTATTTCGACTGCAGCGACCAGTACACTGCTGCCGTCAAAAGGTTCATCTGCGCGCCGGCAGAGTGACCGGCACGATGCTCTACAGCATATCTTTCCATTTCACCATCTTGTTCTTGAGATTGATGGTTCTGCCGTCCACTACGAAAGTGCCGTCTCCGTTGGCATGAATCGTCCGGCGTTCCTCGTGCTTCGGATCAGTCCAGGCCTTGACCGCTTCCAGAATGAATAAGTTGTATTTGTTTACCATTTTAGTATCCGCCACCCGGCATTCAATATTGGCGAAACACTCGGCCACGAGCGGCGGCTCCACCTGCTGAGCAGGCACAGGCGTCAGGCCGAAGACATCGAACTTGTCGACATCCTGCCCTGAACAGTTGCCGATTTCTACCACCTTCGATGCCATTTCTACCGTCGGGATGGCGATCACACATTCCCCGGTTTTACGCAATGCCGCGAAGCTGAAATTACCGGCGCTGAGGCAGCAGCCGATCAGCGGCGGCTCGAACTCCAGCATCATGTGCCAGCTCATCGTCATGATATTGGCGCGTCCCTTATTTGCGGTCGTCACCAGCACGACCGGGCCGGGCTCGAACAAGTGGAAAACTTTGGAGAGCGGAAATTCATCCATGTTGACCGGGGGAACATCTCCTGTTGATTTAGTTGACTTTGCCATAATCCATTTCCTCCTCAAAAGATTTATCTATTCGTCAATAGAGCAACCTTACGCCAAATACGGATTGTTCAACTTCTCGCTGCCGACGGTGGTGGCGGGGCCATGTCCGGAGTAAACTTTGGTTGCATCCGGCAGCACAAGAATCTTGTTTCTGATCGAATTGAGAATGGTATTCATATTTCCGCCGGGCAAATCGGTACGGCCGATGGAACCGGAAAAAAGCGTATCACCGGCAAAGAGTGCCTGAAGCTGTTTAAAATAAAAGCAGACCCCGCCAAGGGTATGGCCGGGAGTTTCCAGAATCGTGAAGTCTGTTTCGGACATGACGGACACCGGAACCGGCAGGTCTTTGGCCCGCGGAACGAACGGCATCAGATGATTGTCCGGACTGTTGTAAAGTCCCAGGTCTGCCGGATGAAGATATACGGTTTTGACCTTTAAAGCATCCATTACCCCGCGGATTCCGCCGATATGATCAACGTGCGCGTGGGTCAGCAAAATGACCGCCTCGTCAAAATTCAGCTTTGACGCCGCCTTGACGATGCTGTCCGGTTCCGATCCGGGGTCTATAATGTAAAGTTTTTGACCGTCCCCGATCTGGACCAGATAGCAGTTGGTCTCGATCATCCCCACAGTTTCCAAAATAATTCTGGACATCAGCAATCCTTTCGCGGTATTTCAACCTTATTTAGAGTATAAATCAGTCGCGGCTGCCGCCGAAAATGCGGAGCAGCAGCAGGAACAGGTTGATAAAATCAAGATACAGGGTTAACGCCCCGGAAATCGCGTATTTTTTAGCGCTGTCGGATTGTTCAATGCCGCTCACCGCCAGGCTCATTTCTTTGATTTTCTGGGTATCATAAGCGGTAAGCCCGACAAAAACCGCAATGCCGATATAGGTCGTGATCCAGTACAGCATGCTGTTGGCCCAGAACATATTGACCACTGACGCGATCACCACACCGATAAGAAACATGAAGCAGAGGTTGCCGATGGAGGTCAGGTCGCGCTTGGTCACATAGCCGTAAAGGCTCATTACGCCGAAAGTGCCGGCGGTGGCAAAAAATGTCGTTGCCAGCGACTCCGTGGTGAAATGATAGAAGATAACCGACATGGTAAGGCCGTTAAGCGCCGCATACGCCAGATATACTCCGGTCGCCGTCATCGCCGACATCTTGTTCAGCCGCACGGCCAGAAATCCGACCGCCACCAATTCCAGGATGATCAGCCCGAAAAACAAAAACCGGTTGGTAAGTATTGTATTCATCACCGCCGGAGTCGATGCCGTCCACATGGCGATCAGGGCGGTAAGGGCAAGCCCCCCGCACATCCAGCCGTAAAC
>CAIMFA010000005.1 GCA_903840185.1 uncultured Lentisphaeria bacterium
GGCAACAGGGTTGAATATGCCGCATATAAAGGGGATGGCAGTATAATCTGGAAACATATTTGCAAATATGATGCAGACGGGAATGAGGTTGAAGAAGTCAAATATAAAGAGGCCGGGATTTTTGATACTAAATCTGTATTTAAATATGACGGGAAAGGAAATAAGATCGAAGAGGCAATGTATGACTCCGGTGGTCATTTAGGCTGGAAGCATATTTATAAATATAGTGAAAAGGGGAAAATGACTGAAGACGCAAGTTACGCGCATGACGGAACATTACGCAATAAATCTTTACATAAATATGATGATAAAGGGAATGAACTTGAAGTAGCAGCGTATGAAGCAAAAGAAGAGTTCGGGCAGACTGTTGAAAAGATGACTTCTCTTTCAGAAAATCAATATACATACTATGACTCTTCCTCAAAGTAATTTGTCTTTTATGGAGATGGACTTCCCATGAGGTGTTTTCGATCCGCCTGTGGTTATTCCGGCAGTTCCATTCCGGCATTCAGGATATCCATATAGCGGCGGTAGCGGAACAGGCGGTTGCGTTTCTGACGGGTGAGTTCTTCCACAATTCCAAGTTTTTCAAGCTGTCTCAACGCCTTGTTGGCGGTTGCGGGAGAGAGGCCGGTAAAAGTTACCAGATTCCTGGCTCCGGCAATGGGGTGCGCCAGCATGGCTTGATGTATCTGAAGAACCGATGCCGCTGCTCTGCCCAGGTTGCTGATCGCCTGGCGGTCTGTTTCAGCCAGCTTATGCAGGCTGCGGGTGACTTTGATTGCCTGGCGGGCGCTGGCAATAACGGCGTCGGCAAAGAAATCCAGCCATTTCTCCCATTCGCCGCTAACGCGGACTTCGTTCAGCAGTTCATAGTAGAATGGCCGGTGCAGCTTGAAATAGTAACTGATATAAAGCAGCGGCTGGCTGAGGATGCCGCTGTCGCATAACAGCAGGGTGATCAACAACCGGCCCAGCCGGCCATTGCCGTCCAGGAAAGGGTGGATTGTTTCAAACTGCACATGGGCCAGCGCTGCCTTGACTAGTACCGGAGTAACGGTCTGCCGGTCATGCAAAAACAGTTCGAGTTGCGCCATACATTCCGGAACGGCAGCGGCGGGCGGCGGGACAAAGGCGGCATTGCCGGGACGGCTGCCTCCGATCCAGTTCTGGCTTCTGCGAAACTCGCCCGGAAACTGCTTATTGCCGCGTCCTTTTGCCAGCAGCACTTGATGAATCTCGCGCAGCAGCCGCAGCGAAAGCGGGAAACCATCGGCCAGCCGTTTCATGCCGTAGTTGATTGCCGCGACATAATTGCTGACTTCATGAACATCGTCCAGCGGGGTTCCCGGCGACTCGTCTATTTCAAACATCAAAAGATCGGAAAGTGACGACTGCGTACCCTCTATCATTGAGGACAATACAGCTTCCTTGCGGATATACATATAAAGAAACTGTCCGACGTCCGGCAGCAGGCCGGACATGCCGCCAAGGCATCCCAGCTCAAGCATTGCCTGATCAAGTTTTGCCTGCAAAGCGCCATCAACCGCCAGGGGCGGTGAAGGCGGCAGCGGACTGGGAAGATAGGCTTTGACTTCTTCCCCGACCGTGCTGACGGTTACATATCTGCCCTGCAGTTCACGTTTCACCGGCATCTCCCAAAGTTAAAATATAAAATCATCTTATTTTAAGATAATACATAATCATAAAATAAGCAAATTATAAAGATACTGACTCTGCAATCATATTGAAGTGTTATAACATGGCGGTTGATTTATTCCGGCAGTTCCATTCCGGCGTTCATGAGGTCGATGAAACGGCACTGTCGTGTAGTTTAAGCTATTACTTTAAATTACACGATAAAGGAATGTTAAAATATAAAGTCATCTTATTTTACGATTATACATTATCGTAAAATAATGCTCCTGACTACAGTATCCGCAGTTCTATCAAATAAGAAACTTACAAAGATAAAAGTTTGAACAAAAAAAAGGATTTCTCTGTGCCTTTGTGTCTGTGGTTAACGAGGCGCTATTAAAACAGTTCGCCGTCCGGCGGCGGTTTTGACGAGGTTTTGCTCAATTGCTTTGGATTGGCGCTCTGCTGACTGTAGAGCCAGGCGATTTCCTCGGGCCAGAGCGACGGGTCAATGGTTTCCAGAATCAGGGGGATGCCGTCAAACCTCGGATCCAGCATGATCCGGCGGAAAACGTTCCCGCCTAGATTGCCTCTGCCGAGATTTTCATGACGGTCAACGCGGCTGCCGAGAGTGGATTTAGCATCATTCATGTGCATGCCGCGCAGATATTTAAATCCGATATGGCGTTCAAACAGCGAAAACGTCCAGTCGAAGCCGTCATCCGTCGAAATGTCATATCCGGCGGCAAAAGTGTGACAGGTGTCAATGCAGACGCCGACGCGTTTTTTATCCTTGACTCCGGCGATGATGGCGGCGATCTGTTCAAAAGTATAACCGACATTCGAGCCCTGTCCGGCGGTATTTTCGATGACGGCGGTAACGGAATCGGTCTCCGCCAGTGCGCGGTTGATCGCGGCGGCGATCCGTTCCATGCATTCAGTTTCGCTGATTTCGCCTAAATGGCTGCCGGGATGAAAGTTCAGCAAAACCAGCCCGAGTTGCTGGCAGCGGACCATTTCGTCAATAAAGGCATCCGTCGCCGCCCGGTGTTTGGCGTCGTCAGGCTGTCCGAGATTGATCAGATAGCTGTCATGCGGCAGGATATATTCCGGCAGATAACCGTATCCGGCGCAGTTGTCCTTAAACGCTTTGATCTCGTCACCAGCCAGCGGCGGCACTTTCCACTGGCGCTGGTTTTTGGTAAACATGGCAAACCCTTTAGCGCCGATTTCCGCGGCGTTCTCCGGGGCTTTGCTAACCCCTCCGGCAATGCTGACATGCGCTCCGACAATTTTCATAAAAACTCTCCGTCATTTATCCGTCATTTTTGTAAATCTTTGATTTGTATTGTTTTGTCAGTAAGGCGTTCCAGGTTCTTTATCCGGCATATTATTGCCGCGACAATGCCCGGGATAAATCCGGCCAGCGGATAAAGCGAAGCCGTAAGCGGTTCTTTCCGCGCCAGAAGATACGCAAGAAAAGCAGTTGAAATACGCTATGATGTAAAAACGGAGCAGTGAACAAAGTCATTCCGTCCTGGCGGTCCCATTGTCCTGGAATGAATCCCCATTGATCGCCCAACTCTGGAAACCACAGCCGGCCGGCTGTGTAAACTGCCATAATCACGAACACCAGTAACCATGTGATAACCGGCAGTCCGGCGGTTTTCGGCACATCCTGCTCTTCCGGAAAACAAAGAAAATCCAGTAAAGAAATTCGAGAATGATTATATCCGCCCAATCCTGAAAACATGTCTAAGAAAATTTCCTGGTTAGATTTTTCCGCTGCCGGATCAGGACTGTAGTAATCAACCGCCGGCGGTTCTTCCGGTTGTTCTTCGCTGGAGGCCGACAGGCTTTTATTGTAGTTATACAGTTCCTGCTCTTTTTCCGCCCGTTTTAAAACAGCTTCCGGAGTATTCTCTTCAGGCAGGGATTCAATTTCTCCGGGGTCAAACCAGATCTGCTGGCAGGCCGGGCAGACATTCAGCTCAAAAGTCTTGTCATTTTCTTTGACAGGAACAGTTTTCATCGGTTTCATGCAATACGGGCAGCGCAGCATGGAACTGCAGGCGGAGAGCGCTTTGCACCAGAGCTTGTTGATTGCTTCTTTCGAGTAAAAATTTTTGCGCAGAAAGCTGAATGCGACCATGCTTCCATGACATTGAGAACAGACGAAAGTAATTCCTCCTGCGGAATCCTTTCTCATCAATCCGGCATTGCATCTGGGGCACTGGAGCATCTTCTCAGCCTTTCATTAGTATCTTTGTTTTAGACTTCTATGTTTTAAACGGTTTTAAAATTGACTACTGCTTTTCATATTTCATGTTTTATTCTGATTCCCGGCTCCCGGCTGTTCCCCTTGGATATTGGATATTCTCCCGCTTTGCGGGATCCCGGGGGGCGGGACGGGTTATTGGATATTCTCCCCCGGCTGTTCATTCTGACTTCTGACTTCTGACTTCTGACTCCTGACTTACCTGTCTTTCGGGTTGCGGGCAAAGCCCGCCTAAGTTACACATGATATTTTAACTGAAGCTCTTCGGCGGACGGGTCCAGATAATATTGCTGAAGAAGGAATTCGCTGTTGTATTTCCGGGTATAGTGACGGAGCAGCGTCAGCGGGGACAGCATCGGAAAGAGTTCGTCAACATAGCCGTCGATTAAATTCAGCAGTTCCTGTTTTTCGTCCGCGGACAGATTCTTTTTAAAATAACCCATGATATGCATCATGACATTGCGGTTTTTCTTCGGAGTCACCTTATAATCCAGCGCTTTCATCAAAGCTTCCAGATACCGGTCTTTTACGGCCGCCAGATTTTTGCGGTTATATCCGGCGACAATCTGCCCCAGCACTTTAACGCTGTCGGAGGAATGCGCCATCAGCATGTATTTGTGGCGGCTGTGAAACTCCACCAGCCCCTGTATTGAACTATCCTTTTCCTCATATTCCCGCCAGCGGCTGAAAACCATGATTTTATCGATAAAATTTTCGCGCAGCACGTTGTCATTCAACCGCCCCTCCTCCTCGACCGGAATCAGCGGAAAGCGTTCGACAAATGCCCGGGCGAAAAGTCCGACGCCCTGTTTAACTGGAATGCCGTTGCCGCCGAATACTTTTACATTATATCTGCCGGAACTGGGCGATTTGCTTTTAAAAATAAAGCCGCAAAGTTTTTCTTTTTCCAGTTCATCGAGTTTCCCAGTCATCCAGGATTTCATTTTATCTGTCTGGTCGATGCCGGTATGGATGGTGACCAGGCGCGGGGCGTTGATATCTCCGGCCAGATGCATGGCCTCCCGCGGAACCGGCAGGCCGCATTCCACTTCCGGACAGACGGGCACGAATTCGGCAAAAGGTCCGAGAATATCAACAATATAGTGATCAAGTTTATGCTGACCGTCGTAACGGACTTTCTGACCGAGCAGGCAGGCGCTTACACCGAGACGGATTTTTCGCATGATTACTTTCCTTTATTTTAGATATGCTTGAAATTCCTGCGTCGTCT
The DNA here is from genome assembly GCA_903840185.1 of uncultured Lentisphaeria bacterium. Taxonomy (GTDB): domain Bacteria; phylum Verrucomicrobiota; class Lentisphaeria; order Victivallales; family Victivallaceae; genus CAIPAT01. The sequence continues at coordinate 5,148 of CAIMFA010000005.1, forward strand.
GGCGGGCGCTTTGCTGGAGTATTGCGGCGGCTTCCGGTTCGATCACCAGCGCGGCGCCAGGCAGCAGCCGGATTTTATTAGTCAGAGTCTCCGGGTTGAGACCTAGAATTGCGGAACAGAACACGCAGGCGGTGAGATAGCTGCCGAGTGGCGATGGATGGCTCAGGTCGGGATCGTACAGCTCGATATCCGGATTTTTTGCCATGACAGCCTGCCAGGCGGGGCCGGCGGGAAATATCTGCGCATTGATCCGCCGGGCCAGTTCGACATAAGCTTTAGTGATGCTGCGCTGGGTTTCCGGCAGGAATTTTCTGGCCCAGGTAAGATACAGCACCGCCTGAACATTTTTTGATGTAGTTTTATTGAACAACGCTTCACCCGAGGCATACATTTTGTCCGGTTCATCCAGCGGACGGGTGCTGAATTCCTGCATTACAACATAGTCCCACTGGTCGCGCTGCACCGTCTGGACGGTTTCGGGATTATAATAGTGCCATTCCAAGGTTTTACCGCCGGAAGTGACTGCGGAGACTTCAAGTTTCATCCCTGCGGATTCCGCCATCTGGCGGATCATATCCGGCAGATTGTTGAAAAAAGTGTAGCTGTTGCCGATGAAAAGGATCTTTTTTGCGCTCATAGTACTGCCTCCGTATTAATATTGGCTTATTTTACGTTTTTTTCCATGAAATCCCGAATGTTATCTCGAATATAATTTAGAAATGCGTTTTTATCGGAGGGAAGATTGCCGGTTTTATCCAGATTCAACCATGTCGCGGTCTCGCCGTTGACGTTTACAGACAGAATGACTGACGGCGGAACCGGCTTGAACTTCTGCATCAAAGTTTCCTTTTCTGCTGAATCCGGGTCTATCACTTTTATCACCATAACACCATTTTTGAGTTCGGCGGCAAAGCCGCTTTCCACCGCCTCTTTGACAAGCAGTTCGAACTCTCTGCCGGCTTGCCTGCCGGTAAAACAATATACGGTCAGGATTTTCTTTATTCGCGCGGCATCCGGCGCGGCGGGTCTCAGTTCCGGCCCGTCAACCGGCGGAGCGACCTCAACCCCTTTAGCCGCCGCCGGCTCTTTCGCGCTCTTTTCAGAAGTGAAATGGATAATCCCGGCAATGGCGATTACGATCAGGAAAGTTATTACAATCCGGCGGATTCTATTCATTTTGTGCGTCCTGTGCAAATTTTATGATTTCTTCCGGCGCAGGAATCCTGCCCGATACTTTTATACTCTGCACGGCTGAAAATTCAACTATAGATTGCGAAGATTTTGAGAATTGGTTCGTATTCTGAGAGGCTGCCGATACCGGGGTATCGAA
>CAIMFA010000006.1 GCA_903840185.1 uncultured Lentisphaeria bacterium
CCTTAAATGCCTTAAAAAATCTCGGTGGTTGGGGCAGAGCCCCAAATCTGGAATGACGGCACGATGCCAGTTAAAATGAACTCAAGTGTTCAGGTCTCCAAGTTGAGACGCTACCAAAAATTTACTGCTGCTCTGCAACCCGGCGAAAGCAGAGATTTTACCCCCCAATGGCAGCCCGCCGCTTTTGGGCACTGGAATATAAACGCAGTCATTCGCGAAAAACAAAATCCCAAAGACAGTTTTACTCTCCAGCGCAGCTTTGCCTATCTTGATCCCTCCGGTCCGACCCCCGGTCATGCGCCCGGATTTTTATTTGGAACCAATAGCCATATCCCGCGCTGGAGCAGAGTCGATCAGGAACGCGAGATCGAAGCTGTCGGCCTCTGCGGAGCCAAAGTCGTTCGCGACGGCGTCGAATGGGGCGGAATTCAGCCCGCCCGCGGCGAATGGGATTTTAAAGCAATGGATTCTCTGGTAGACCGTCTTGCCGAACAAGGTGTCGAAATGCAAACTTTGTTTGCTTTTACCGCCAAATGGGCGGCTCCTATTGAAAAACAAAACTCAAAAAACTGGCTGGACTGGGCACGTTGTCAGCCGAATCTGGATGCGTGGCGCGAATATTGCCGTACAATGGCCGGGCGTTACCGCGGACGCATTCGTTACTGGGAAGTCTGGAATGAGCCAGACCTGTCCGGATTCAACGGTATGAAATTAAGAGAATACGTTGAACTGCAAAAGGCTTCTTTTGAAGAGGTTAAAAAAGTTGCGCCGGAAGTGTGCATAATGACCGGCGGTTTTGCCACTATGTCTGACCATCCCGGTCGCAATGATCCGAATTTTCACCGCAATCATTTAATTCAAGCTAAAGGATTCTTTGATGTTCACGCCTACCATGAACATGGATCATTTCTGCAATATGCCCAGTTAGTCGATGAGCGTTTTATGCCAATGCGCAAAGAAACAGCAACCACAGTGCCGTGGTACGCCAACGAAACAGCCATTGCTTCAATGGGCGGTTCTGAAAAAAATCAGGCAGTGACTCTCTTTAAAAAATTGATCTTCTCATGGTCTCGCGGAGCAATCGGTTATTCCTGGTATGATATGAGAGACGACGGTTTTGATCCGCATGATGCCGAGTGCAGTTATGGCATGATGACCAACGACTTTTTCCCAAAACCGGTATATTCTGTTTTTAATACCATCGCCGGCGTGTATCGCAATGCTCAATTTGTCAAACAGCTGGATTCCGGCGCTAATCGCTGGATATTTCAGTTTAAGGATCCAAAGGGAGTGTTGATAAGCGCATGGGATGAATCCGCCTTCAGTTCAACGTTGACGCTGGCGGTCAAGACCGATGCGAAATCAGTAGATGCTGTCGACTTAATGGGTAACGTAAAGCCGCAGCCGGTAATAGAGGGCATGACCATGCTTGAAGTCAATCAAATGCCATATACCTTAAGACTGAACAACGCCTTAACAGCTAATATTATCGGCACCCTAATCAGTGTCGATTCCGGGGCCGTTGCGATTTCCGGCAAACCCTTTGCTGTCACTCTAAAGCTGCTCAATCCATTGACCGAAGCCAAAGATTACAAGATTACGTTAAAAACGCTGCCGGATGGATTTACAGTGGCTAAACCTGAAGCGGCAGTCAGAGTAAACGCCGGCTCTGAAGGGCAGGCGTCTTTGAATTTCAAAGTCAATGATTCATTTAAACCGGCCTTCGGCTCTGTTGCAAGACTTGAAGTAGGTTATCAGATTGCCGGTACTCCGTGGAACGGAACTCTGGTAATCCCTGTCAATCCTTCAGTCTCGATTCCATCAGGATCGTTTGAGCGCAAGCCGGACTTTGAACTAAAAGATCGTACTCAGGTGGTTTCCTTAACCGCCGCTGATCCTTCGATGTCACACCGTATCTGGAAAGGCCCGGAAGATCTCAGCGCAAAAATCTGGCTTGCCAATGCCAAGGGCAGCCTGAGAATGAAGGTTGATGTTACAGATGATATCCATTCACAACCATTTAAAGGATTTGAAATATGGAAAGCGGACAGTATTCAATTTGCCTTCCAGCTTCCAGGGCAGAATGGATATTGGGAAATAGGCCTCGCCCGGCTTGACAACGGCAGTCCGGAAGTTTTCGTCTTCCAGGCTCCGGCTGGATTTGCCCCGGCTAAGGTTGCGGCTGCAATGAAGCTTGTGACCTCGCGCTCCGGAACTGAAACTGTATATGAATTGGATATTCCGAACGACGCGATTGGTTTTACTCCGGCCATATTCAAGGGCGGTTTCCGGTTTAATCTTCTGGTCAATGACAGTGATGGCGAAGGACGTGACGGCTGGATCCATATTGCCCCCGGCATCGGAGAAAATAAAAATCCGGATAAATTCCCGTTTGTGGTTTTTGAATAAAAAAAACTGCTGTTCAGAATGTCTCCGATGCAGAGCATCGGAGCATTACTTTCCCATGCATTCGGACCGGAAAACTGTTCAGTTTGAACGGTCCGAAGCCGCGGGAATTAAACCATGACTGATTAATATAATAATTTAAAATATATAAACTTTAGTAATAAGAAACTGATTTCAGGAGATGGACAAAAATGGACAAAAAATACGTTTTTCATTTATTGGCGAATGCGCATCTTGATCCGGTCTGGCTCTGGGACTGGCGCGAGGGGCTGAATGAGGGAATTGCCACTTGCCGGACAATGCTTAAATTTTTTGACAAGTATCCGGAATTTACTTTTATCCGCGGGGAAGCATCCATTTACGAACATCTTGAAAAATATGACCAGGAAAGTTTTGCCCGGATCCGCGAACTGGTGAAATCCGGCCGCTGGGATATTATCGGAGGAAACTATGTTCAGACTGATACCAATATGCCTGGAACTGCAACTTTTCTCAAACAATACGAATATGGACGGCGTTATTTCAAGGAAAAATTTAATTTTGACGTCAAGGCCGCCTGGGCGCCGGATTCCTTCGGCCACAGCGGGGGACTCCCGGAAATTTATGCGGCGAGCGGTTTTAAATATTTCGCGTTTTCCCGTCAGGTTTCTGACTTTCCGCAGTTGTCCAAGCCGGTATTTCAATGGGTTGGTCAGGGCGGCAGCCGGATTCTGACGCTGTTTAACAAGATCGGCTGGTATGGTTCCAATCGCGACGAGATGCCGCGGCGGCTAGATCAGGTGCTGGAGAGCGCTCCGAATTCGAATATGAAGAATCTAGCGGTATTTTTCGGCCTCGGCAACCACGGCGGCGGCAGCAGCCAGCGGCAGATTGAAGATATTCTGCGCTGGCGCGACGCCCATCCGGATGTTGAAGTTAAATTTTCAACTTTGCACGGCTACTTTGCCGCCTGCGAAGCCGAAAGTTCAGATTATCCCGAGTATCAGGGAGAGATCAATTTCTGTCTGCGCGGCTGCACCAGTTCGGCGGCGAAAATCAAAACGAAATTCCGTCAGACTGAAGCGATCAACCGGCGTGCTGAATTTGTCATCAGGACGGCAGCCGGTGTATTGAATGTTCCGCCGGCGGATTTGTCCAGTGAATGGCGCGGAACTTTGTTTAACTCCTTTCACGATATTCTGCCCGGCTCCAGTATAGAACGGGCTAATTACGAACAGATTGAATGGATGGATCAGATAATACACAATTGCCGAAGCAAAGAGTTCGAAGCACTGAACCAACTGGCTAATGCCATTGATATCCGGGTCAAGACCACGGAATACGATATGCCTGAAGCGGTGCCGTTCGTGATTTTCAATCCGCGCCCGGCCGCTTATTCAGGACCGGTCGAAATAGAATGTTCAATGGATTACCGTTCCATCGCGGAATATGAAAACCGCGATGCGATGGAAGTGCCGGTGGAACTGCTCGATGAGCAGCAGCGGCCGGTGCCGTTTCAAGCCGTGGCGACGGAGCACAACGCTATGAAACCGTGGCCGTGGCGGCGGCGGGTGGTTACTAATCTGGAAATCCCGGCCGGCGGCTGGCGACAAGTGTCGCTTGGATATGTAAAGCAGCCGGACATGGCGGAGTTTTGCGCACCATTGACAACGGCGGAAGCGCATGGTATTGCCAATGAATTTTTCCGTGTTGAAGCCCTTTGGGGAGAGGGCTCTCTTCGGATATGGCGCGGCGACAAACCGGTTCTTGCCGCCGATGGACTGGAATTTGCGACTTATGAAGACCGTTTCGGTTCCTGGGGAGCAATGGATGAAGCGCCGGAAGGCTGGCGCTGCGATAAACGCTTGCAGACCTGGACAATCACTGAAGTGAAAATTCTCGAATCGGGACCGGAACGTTCTGCCATGTTTGTAATTTTTGAAGGCGGCAAGTCGCAGATTCAACTGCATATCAGATTGTATCGTCAAATGGATATGGTGGAATTCAAAAGCCGGATTATCTGGCAGGATCGCGCCTGTCGTTTGCGGCTGGTCATGGATCATGCTGACTCCGTGACTTACGCGGTGCCGGGCGGAACCGTCGAGCGTTGTAATCCCGGAGATGTTCCGGGCGGACGCTGGCTGAAACTCAACGGCTATGGCCTGGCAAGCGATGCTTTCTGCGGCTTTACCAATCTGGAAAAGAACTTCTGCGTAAACTTGATCAGGGGATGCCGCAATGCTTCAGACGAGGTCGGAAAAGATGCCGAATATCTGGAGCGGGCGATTACCGATTACGGCGAACATCTGGCGAATTTTGTAATTACCGGTCCGGGCTTTGAGGCCTCCGAAGCGGCCGACAGAATTGAGCTGCCGCTTGTGCAGGTGATGAGCTATCCGCATCAGGGAAAACTGCCGTGCCGGCCGGAAAGTTATGTCTGTGTTACACCTTCCAGTGTTAAATTGCTGGACTGGGACCATGTGCAGCAGCAGTCTGATGAAGCTGTTACCGCTATAATCCGTGTGGTTGGACAGCCGTCCCGGGAAATGCGTTTAGAACCATGGAAAATTTATAAAATCGGTCTTTGATAAATAACCGTATAAAAATTAAACCGGGGATATGATGTTCAAAAAAATCGGTATTAAACGGTTTAAAGCAATGAGAAAATTGAAATGACAAATTCAGAAATAAACAAAGATCCCAGGCTTTATCATGTCGGTACCCTGACTTATACGAAAGCCTCGCTGGCGATCCTTTTCTGCTGGCTGCTGTGGGGGGATTTCTGCTACGTGCTGATGGAGACGGTGGTGCCGAGTATTATGCCGCTGAAGTTCAAGGCGCTCGGTGCCTCCAACACGTCGCTCGGAATGATCATGACGACCATCCCGATGATCATAAACTCCGTGTTCAATCCGGTGATCAGCTTTAAAAGCGACCGCTACCGGAGCAGATGGGGCAGGCGCATCCCGTTCATTCTCCTGACCGCTCCGGTGACCGTGTTTTTTCTGCTGGGCGTCGGTTTTGCCGACAGTATCGGGATCTGGCTGTACAAGTATGTCAATGAATACGCGATGGGGCTCAGCGCGACTCAGTTCGCGGTGGTGGTCATTGCGTTCATGATGATCATCTACAGCTTTTTCAATACCTTCGTTAATTCGGTATTCTGGTATCTCTTCAACGACGTCGTGCCGGAAAAACTGCTGGCGCGTTTCATGTCGTGGTTCAGAATCGTCTCGATGATCGCGGCGTCTCTGTACAACTTCTTCGTTTTCCGGTATGCGGAAAGCCACACGGCGGCAATCTTCATCGGCGCGGCCATCCTGTATTTCGCCGGCTTCGGGTTGATGTGCCTGAGAGTTAAGGAAGGAGAATATCCGCCGCCGTCGCCCAATGCGGGAAACAAATCCGGACTCATGGCGGCAATTGTCACTTTCGGCAAAGAATGCCATTCCAGACCGCATTACATCTATATTTTTCTGGTGGGTATGGCTTTCGCCGGAACATGGGCGGCGGGACCATTCGCATTGCTCTTTTCCTTGTCTATCGGGCTTGATGTAAAGAGCATAGGCG
>CAIMFA010000007.1 GCA_903840185.1 uncultured Lentisphaeria bacterium
TAGAGCCTGTCCATAAAAATCTAAGTATTTAATAATGAGAGAGATGCATTGTTTTTGTAATGGTGTATATTAATCAAAAACGACCAAATCCTTGAAAAAACCACCGTTATAAATAACAGGAGCATTTCTCTCAATGAAAAATATAGCCTATCAAAGCAGTTTATTCCAAATCCGTCGTGGAACAAATCACAAAGAATATCGTGATTTATGTGAGCGGCTTGATTTTGTAGACCGGATATTCAGCACAAGCGGCGTGGAATTTGAATTTGCGGAATATTATCTTGAGCGTATCGTGCAGACATCCGGCAATCCGGCATTGAAATTGACGCCGAAAGAAATCCGCCGTCATACTGTCTATGCGGTTCAGGCCCTGCGCAGCAATTATCTGCGTCTTGAACTGAAAAGTTCATTCCGGCAGGCGGCGTTTCTGATTGCGGCCAGCGAAGATTTTCAACGGTTTATTTTTGCCGGTGATTTTGCTTCCGCCCAATGTCCCGGCAAAAGCAAACTGCATGATTTTGCGCTGCTCGTTCCGGATGATTTCATTCGCAAAATCAATGAATCGCTGCTCAGAGAGTTTTCTTCAGCTGCCGCGGAAAAATATGGCTGCAGTCCGCTGGAAAGCAAAACGCTCTGGCTGGACGCAACCTGTCTGATGTCGAACATCCATTTCCCTGTGGACTGGGTGCTGCTGCGCGATGCGGTCCGGTCACTGGTCAAAGCGATCTTATGCATCCGGAGACACGGGTTGAAAAACCGCATTCCCGCTCCGGCGAGCTTTCTCAGTCAGATCAATGCGCTGTGCATGGAAATGTCCAACAGCCGCCGCCGTCAGGATGCTGAGAAGCGGCGTAAAGACGTGCTGCGCCGGATGAAGAAAATCTGCCGAACGGCTGGGAACCATGGTAAAAGATACCGTGATCTGCTGGCGTCGCGCCGTAATGAAACCGGACTCAGCGAAAAACAGGCGGCGCAGATTCTGAACCGGATCGACAACGTTCTGGAAAAACTGCCTGCGGCCATTGAGCAGGCCCATCGCCGGATCATCAGCGGGGAAAAACTCGAAGCTGATGAAAAGACGCTCAGCCTTTATGATGACACTGCTTCAGCTGTTGTCCGCGGCAAATCCGGCGCGGAAATTGAATTCGGCAATGAACTGCTGATTGCCGAGCAAGCAGACGGCTTCATCGTTGACTGGCAGCTTTATGAAGAGAAAACGGCCGACCAGCGCAAGCTCGGGGATTTTCTGGAAAGTTATCAGCCTCAAAACAAAGGGGTTGAAACCATCGTGACCGACCGGGGATTCGATGGCAAACCAAACCAGCGCAAACTGGAGAAAATAAACATCTGCAACGGAATGTGTCCGCGTTCGCCCGCACAAATGACGGAACGCATGAAAGATGAAAACTTTCAGATGCTGCAGCACCGCCGCAGTCAGACGGAAGGACGTGTTGCCGCAATCAAGCGGTTTATTGGCGACAAGATGCCGTGCCGGGATTTTGAAGATAAAAAACGTCATGCCGCCTGGGCGGTGCTCAGCCACAATCTGCACCTGCTTGCCAAACTCATGGCGGAAGCCAGAAGACAAGCCCGGGCAGCATAAAACTCCGGCCGGCACAGATAAAATTTGAAATGTTGAATGCTGACAGGTTCAACAGGAAAACCTGTTCCCAAATCAGGCATTTTTTGACTCGAAAAATAGACTCCGCTCAAATCGCAGTCCCCAGATCGTGCTTTTTTGAAAGTCATCATGACAGGCTTAAGCGCGGTTGCTCAAAATCGCTGTTTTACGGACAGGCTCTATATAGAGCGCCGGCCATTTTTTCCCAGGCCGGAAATTCGCTGTTCAGCGGGAAGAGTTCTTTGCCGGGGACGGGACATTTGACGCCTTGCGGATCAAAAAGCCCGAACCACGGGCCGGTCAGAATCCTGCCGCCATTTTTTACATAGTCCAGAATTATCTTATATTGCGCACTGCTCAAAGCGCAGGCGAAAGGCATTATAACCAGTTTATATCTCGATAGAATTTTCCGCGTCAGATGCGCGTCATAAATCACATCGCTGGCGAGAGCGCTGTCACTGACAATATTGTGCCATCCCACTGCTGACGCCCAGTAATAATCGCGCCATTTAGGGGTGGTAAAATCAGGATTTCGCCCGAAAACAAAGGTTTCGGTCTGTTGCGAAACATGGATTGCGATATCCGCGGCTGACGGCAGATTCAAATATGGCGCGCGGATGATTATCTCATCGGCGATTTGCTTGAGATGCGGGGTGTAGCCGCCCATACTCGGATGTCCGCCGGCAATGCAGCAGCCAATTGCGAAGTCAATGGTCTTCTTCGGATTGTCAATCTCCCCGCGCTGAGTCAGAATTCTGCCCGCGTTAAGCCCCATCCATGCCTCGGCGTTGCCGCGGTCATAAGCTCTCATGCACTTGGTGTAGAACGCTGCCCGGCGCGGCACATAATCCACCTCGGTGCCGCTGATGAAACCATGTCCGGAAGGATTCAGCGGGATAGACCCGTTCCAGCCGACATTTTCGCGGTGATAATGATTGAACGCGATAGATGCCTCCGGCACCGCCGCATGAACGAAATCGACCAGACGCTGCCAGTTTTCAGCGAAATTATCATACCGCCACTGAACCCACGCTCTGAAATCCGCGCTGTCCCAGTCATATTTATCCGGAATGGCGCGTCCGGTGTCTTTCAAAAAGCGTTTTTCACAATGCTGACAGACACAGCCGACAACTTCCCGGACTCCACCGCCATGCAAACCGGCCGCGTCGAACCAGAGTCCGTCCAGATCAAATTTCTGCAGGCATTCAACGCAAAAGTTATTGAGCGCTTCTCCATATGGAGAGTTGAGACAGCAGTTGTTTCCCCGGCTCTCGCCGCCGTCCGGCGGTTCTACCAGGAATTTGACGCGCCAGTCGGGATGCGCTTCCCAGGCGGGGCCCCAGAGCGTCAAAGGCAGCCAGGTGACAACGGAAAAGCGTCTTTCCCTGAGCAGTTTGATCCATTCCCTGAACTGCTCCTCATATTCCGGTTTGGCGTTTTTGCTCGGCGGCAGGTTTTTGGAGTAAAAATAAGCTCCGTGAATGTGGTCGGTAAGCCCTATCCAGCGGGCGTTGACTCCGGCGGAGGCGGTATAATACTCGAATTTCTTCATTCCAAGCCCGCCGAAACTGTCATCAGGAGCAGGTCTTTCTTCAAGTCTGACCGCCGCCCGGTTGTAGTCGCGCCAGAGCGCGCCTCGGTCCATGCGCAGCAGATCCGGCAGTTCGAAGCTCCACGCTTCGGTGCGCAAAGCACTGACCCAGCCGCCCGAACCGGACATCACACGGACGCAGAAAACATGGCGGCCGGCTTTAACGGCATAAGTGATTTTATGCGGAGTATCGGGCGACGAACCCATATTTCCGCCTTTAAGCGGCAGCAGCTCCCGTCCGTCCATCCAGAGCGCGGCCCAGTAGTCGGCGTGCCACGACAATGACAGCACTCCGGCTGAAGGAAATTCCGCCTCCGCAAAGGCAAACACGCCGGTACGTTCCGGCATGACCCCGAACATTGAACGGAAATCAAGAACCCCGTTTTCCGAACGTGCTTTCAGAGCTTTCAGCCGCTGCCCCGCGATGGTGACAGCCCCGCGTGGCGTTTGCGCCGCCGCGTCAAGCTCATCAGGAACCCACGCGGGCCCGGTTGCGGCTGACTTAAACGGCCCGAAAACCGTCCAGTTTGACAGACTTTCGCTGACGGACTGCAATATTTTTTCGTTTGAGTTAATTTTACAACACATCCTATGTTTTGAGTACGATTATTCCGTAAGGATTATAACCGGGTAAAGATCCGGGCGCATGTGCGGTTCGGTCCCGGCCGGGGTCAGGGTCAAGCCGCGTTTCCGAAAAATTACTTCCGTTGAGTCTTCACTTAGCTTTCTCATTAGTTTGTATTAAGATTGAGTTTTAAGTATTGCAGTGGAATTACGGACAACCAGTTTTACCGGCAGTTTAAGATCAACCGGTATCTGCGGTTCCGTACTGTTGATAATGTCTACCAGACTGGCGGCGGCAAGCCGCCCTTCTTCTTCAAACGGCTGAGCAATCGTAGTCAGCAGCGGAATGCTGAAACTGGCGTAATCAAGATCGGCATAACCAACAACTGACAACTTTTCAGGAACTTTAATCCCGGCTTGATTGGCGGCCGCCAGCATTTTCATCGCCAGAGGGTCCGCAACACAAAATACTGCTGTCGGACGCAACTTGCGGAGATAGCCGGTTAGAATCCGTCTCTGCTCTTCGTCCAATTCCAGGTGGTCAGAAATCGTCACTTCCAGTTCAGGCTCCAGTGTAATCCCTGCGTTTTTCAGCGCAATCCGGTAACCCTGCCTGCGCGGCTCGGAATAACGAATTTCCCCGGTCACGGCCAGCAAGCCGATGCGCCGGTGGCCCAAAGATAATAAGTGCTCCGCTGCCATCCTGCCGCCAGCAATATCATCAGACATCACTCTGCCGCACCAGTCGCACTGGAACCCGCCGTCAACCTGCATTACCGGAATGCCGGACGGCGCAAGCGCCTGGTGAAGTTGTTCGAGATCTGCTGGTTGCAGCGAACGGCAGATAATCCCGGCCACCATCTGTTCCCGGCATTGCCGTATGGCGTCATCAAGGCTCTGGCTGACCGCTGCCGGACTCTGCCGGATGGCATCATCGAAACTGTGGCTGGCGCCGAGGATAAACATTTTCAGGGTAAAATCACGTTCCTGCAAACCGGCATTGATCCCGGCGATAATCCGCATATCATAACTGGTTGAGGCTCCGCCGATAAATGCAACGACATTAGTGCGGCCGCGTTTGACGGCACGGGCCAGTTCGTTGCGATGATATCCCAGACGTATCGCAGTCTCCAGCACCCGTTTCTGAGTCACTGCACTGATCTGGACACCGCCTGCTCTCTGGCCGCTCAGCACCTGTGATACTGTAGGCCGGCTTACCCCGGCTGCATTGGCAATATCTTTCATTGTTACCATAAAACAACACCTCGAGAGTAACTTAACGCAGCACACACTAACACGAGTTAGTATACATGATTTAATTTCCGTTGTCAATACATGAAGACAAGCTGGAATGTAATTTTTTTGAAAAAAACAGGTATTGAGATAAACCCGGGCCTGCTAAAGCGGCGGGAGCGAGGCTCTTCTGGCGGTGGCAATAAATGCCCGGCATTTTTCTTCGATCAGGTCTCCGGTGAGCGGATTTTTCAGCGCGGAGCAGGCATCAACGCCAAACGGCTTGAACGTCTGGACTGCATCTCCGACATTTTCCGGCGACAACGCTCCGGCCAGGATGACTGGCAGCGGACACGTTTTCATAAAAGTGGAAACCGTTTCCCATTTGTGGGAATTGGCAACGCTGCCGCCAACATGCGCCGGACTGCGGTTGAAACAGTCAAATGTCACGGCGGAAATACGTCCGAAATAGTCTTCCAGGCGGGGAAGGACATTTTGCGTATTGATATAAGCGGTAAGAATAATCTTGCCGTGTTTGGGCATGATCCCGGATAATTTTTCTATTTCTGGAACGGTGATCGCGCCGCAAATTTGAACCGTATAAATGTCGGCGCGGCGCAGGATGTCCATGATTTGCTCGGCTTCTGTAAGATGAGTCACAATCACCGGGCAGACATAAGGTGGAAGCATTCCGGCCAGACGCGCCGCGCTGCTGGGAAGAACAAACGAAGACGCACGGTGCAGTTGCCCGACCAGGAATCCGATTGCATCGGCGCCGCAGCTTACGGCGATTTTCATTTCTGCTTCATTCTGGATGCCGGAAATTTTAATTCTCATTGGACGTTCAGCTCCCATGCTTTTAGAATACCATGTAAAGTATAGTCATTTCCGCCATATTCAATCTCAGGAATGTGATCGATAAAAAATTTGCAGTCCCCCCCGACTCCGACCAGACGCACAGTTTCATCAGGGAAAAGCGACTTGATATCAGCGATAAGCTCTCTGGTACTGCCAATAACGCCGCGGTCAATGCCCAGGCGCATCGCATCAACCGTATTGGTTCCGGCGGCGGCCGGGAGTTCGTCAAAAAATGGAATCAGCGGCAATTGGGCGGTATAATTGTGCAGAGACTGCCGGAGCAGCATTCTGCCCGGCGCAATTGCCCCGCCTCTGAAGACCCGGCAGGCGTCAACAATATCATAAGTAATCGCGGTGCCGAAATCAAGACATACCGCAGGGAGCGCCGACGTATCCGCCAGACGGATAATATTCGCGATCCGGTCGCTGCCAAGCGTCGCGATATCAACCAGATGCATATTCAGCCCGGTACGGCATGTTCCGTCCAGCCAGAAAATATTCCTGGCGGAAAGTTTTTTCCTGACGGCCGGGACCACCGTGGAAGCGGCGCAGGAAATCCCATCAGGAATGATGGAGGAATCAATTTCTTTGGTGGGCAAAGTCCTTATCCCGGAAATCGTGCCGCCGGAATATAACCCCGTCTGAGTATTTGTATTTCCAATGTTCATCAGAAAAATCATAAACAGGCCTGTTTTTTCACATACTCGTTTTCAGCCTTTCAAAAAACGGAAAGGCGTTTAAAGGCATTTATACTCTGCACGGCTGAAAATTCAACTATAGATTGCGAAGATTTTGAGAATTGGTTCGTATTCTGAGAGGCTGCCGATACCGGGGAATCGAAGGCCTCGAAGAGTGCGAATCCAAACTCAAAAGATCGCAATCCCGCA
>CAIMFA010000008.1 GCA_903840185.1 uncultured Lentisphaeria bacterium
CAGCGGTTGAAACACCGGCCACAGCGGGAATACGCGCAGTAACTGCATTCCGGCTTTAGATAACTGTTTAAAATCCTGTTCAATAATTTCCGGCCGCCAGTCTTCCCACATTCTGATGCCGGCATGAGACGCCCAATAGTTGCAGCCAATATGAAAACTGCCTTTATCCAGTAAAACAGATTTTTTCATGAAGTAACATCCTTTTATGAAATCTTTTCATAAATATAACGGCTGATGCCTTTTTTTCAACGTAAATACAGCAAAAAAGTTATGATTTTAACGTACGCCATTTGCTTTTGTTCCATTTGGACAATGGTTAAATAGTCAGCGTTTATTGAGTAAGTGATTTGCCGTATATCGTTTATGGCAGTATATTGTTAGAATGATATCTCTTTGATGGCAATGATAGTTTAGTGCTTATTATAGACACTATACCGGCATACTGCGAGTTGGTATTGAAGCCGCAATGATCAACCCGAATGTTTAAATGTTCTCTTTCTGTTTTTCCAGCGGGATGAATGTTTAAAAAGACAATTTTTGACAAACTGACGAACCGAAATAAATCCGCCAGTTCCGCCATTGTCCGCCAAGCCACCGGAAATGCTGCATATCGTCTTTTTTGAAAAAATGGATTAAACATCAATGAACTTGAAAAATTTACAATTGAATGGCATGGAGCTGGTTGATCCGGGAGCAGATTATTCCGGCAATCAGGTCGTTTACCTGGATTTCAAAGGCGCAAACAACACCGCCTACAACAACGAAGCATTAAATATCCATGTCGGCGGTATTAATGTCGCTGATTCCGGATTGGACCAGGCCGGTATCAATAAAGTTATAACGGAATTAAACACCACTTTCGCCGGCAGCGGCGTTTCCTTCACGGTCAACGTTCCTGCCGGAAAAGAGTATTCCACGATTTACATCGGCGGGACTGGTTCCGCGTTTGCTCAGTACGGCAGTGCCATCGGCTTGTCCGAAACTATTGATGCCGGGAATAAAATCAAAAACGACAATGCGTATGTCCTCTCCGATAAAATCGCGTCCGCCGGACAGCTTTCCGCCGTAATCGCCCATGAAGCCGGGCATTTATTGGGGTTCAAGCATGAAAATACTCAGCCCGAAGCTTTAACTTTGGCGAATTTCAGCGAGGCTCTTTCAGGCAGTTCTATTACCGTAAAAAATGTTATTTTTGTAACTCATGGCTATGAATTATCCAAAAGTTTCCCATCGTGGGTCGATGACATGTCCACGGCGATTCAATCGCGGATGGATCAGGATCTTGGCGTTGCCGATGTCGGGCTGTATACGCTAAAGGCGGAAGCCGGGAAAGACGGTGAAATAACATTTTCCGGGCCGGCGATGACGTCGGAGAATATGGTTGTGGAAGTTGACTGGAGCAGTCTTTCAGGCGGGCTTCTTGTACCCATTACCAACAGCGCGGATTATTCTACAACCGACGTGGCAAAAGCGCTGGGTAAATATTTATCTGTAACCAGTCCGTCGCTGTTAAGCAATGACGTAAATATAAGCATGATCGGCCACAGTCGCGGCGGCAGTCTTATTGCCGCACTGGCCGCTGACTTTTACGTGAACTATAATGTTACCACTGACAGCGCCACTTTTCTGGATCCTCATCCGCTGTCGGATGATTACGGTTTTAACGATAACGGAGTACTGTCTGTTTCAGGTATCACGACATCTTACAATTACTACCGGAACGACGGATCCGGAGATAATGAAGCCTGGAATCCGCCTGGCGGCTGGACGGTTTCTACCGCCGGCGGCAGTGTTGAAAATGTGGAATTAAATAATAAATTCTTCAATGGAGGCAGCAAAGGCGGATACGACAGCTGGTCGGCTTCGGATCAGCATTCCGATGTTCATTTATGGTATCAGGGCACGATTGATACGCAAGGCGGCTTCGCCGATGAAGATGCGTCTGTTTCGGCAGATCAGGCTGGCAGCTGGTACAGCACAAGCGCATTTGATACCAACTTGAGCAGTTCAGGATTAAGCTATAACCGCAATGACTTAGGTTATAATCTCCTGTTTAATCCGGAAATTTCCGTCTGGGGAAAAAATATTTCAATTACCGATGGAGATATCGTCCCGGCAGCAACTGACGGTACCGATTTCGGCAACATCCTCACCATTGGCGGAACGGTAACACAGGAGTTTACAATTAAAGATCTCGGCGGCGCGGTTCTCAATCTGACCGGCACGCCAGTAATATCCATCAGTAACTCCACGGATTTTAAAATCAGCGAAGACCCGGCGGCAACGGTGAATTCAGGCGGAAGTACTGTTTTCAGTATTACCTTCGATCCGGACAGCGACGGACTGAAAACCGCAACCGTCACTATTTCCAGTAACGATCCGGATGAAGGAACATATGACTTTATAATTCAGGGCAGAGGTTTGAAACCAGATGCCGGCAACACGCCGGACACGGCCAATGATATCACCGTCCTTGATAACTGGGCGGGGGTTGGAGATACTGCCGATGTTTACAAGCTGACCATGACTAACGCCGGAATGCTGACGCTGGGATTGACCGGATTGAGCGGAAACGCAAACCTGCTGCTGTTGAATTCCGCCGGTACCGTGTTGAAAGCGTCTGCGAATACTGGAATTACCGACGAGGCGATTAATAGCGTACCGCTGTCAGCAGGAACATATTATGTTAAAGTTGCTCCTGGAACAGGCGTAAACGATGCGTACTACACCCTGACCCACTTCGAAAAGTATTATCCGGTGGATACTGCCGCCAATGATTACAAGACTGCGCAGGATATTTCCAATCCCGACAACTGGGTCGGATTCGGCGACAGCGCCGATGTTTACAAACTGACCATGACCAGTGCCGGAACGCTGACGCTGGGATTGACCGGATTAAGCGGCAATGCCGATTTGTCGCTGTTGAATTCAGCAGGAACCGTGTTGAAGAGTTCCGCTAAAGCCGGAACCGCCGATGAAGCGATTAGTAATGTTCTGCTGCTGGCCGGTACTTATTACGTCAAAGTCGCAGCCGGATTCGGCGTAAATGACGCCAGTTACACGCTGAGCAATACGATTAAATATTGTCCCGCAGATACAGCGGCGAACGATTACAAAACAGCAAAAGACATTGCCAGCCTCGACAACTGGGTGGGATTCGGTGACAGCGCCGATGTTTACAAACTGACCATGACTAACGCCGGAATGCTGACGCTGGGATTGACCAAGTTAACCGGTAACGCTGATCTGTCGCTGTTAAATTCAGCCGGAACCGTGTTGAAGAATTCCGCTAAGGCCGGAACCGCCGATGAAGCGATCACTAATGTTCTGCTTCAGGCCGGTACTTATTACGTCAAAGTCGCCGCCGGATATGGCGTAAATGACGTTAGTTACACGCTGAACAACACGATTAAATATTCTCCCGCAGATACTGCGGCGAACGATTACAAAACTGCGCAGGATATTGCCAGCCTCGATAACTGGGTCGGGTTCGGTGACAGCACCGATGTTTACAAACTGACCATGACTAATGCCGGAATGCTGACGCTGGGATTGACCGGATTAACCGGTAACGCTGACTTGTCGCTGCTCAATTCAGCGGGAACCGTGTTAAAAACCTCTGCGAAAACCGGAACTTCAGATGAAGCGATTACCAATGCCGCATTGCTGGCGGGGACATATTATGTCAAAGTGGCTGCGGGTTTCGGAGTCAATGATGCGTCCTACACGCTGAGTCATACGGAGAAATACAGTCCGGCTGATACGGCCGCCAATACATGGCAGACGGCACAAGATATTTCCAGTCTTGACAACTGGGTCGGATTCGGAGATACTGCTGACGTCTATAAACTTATCATGACCAATTCCGGAATCCTGACGCTGGGATTGACCGGATTAACCGGTAACGCTGACTTGTCGCTGCTCAATTCAGCAGGAACCGTGTTGAAGAGTTCCGCTAAAGCCGGAACCGCCGATGAAGCGATTAGCAATGTTCTCCTGCTGGCCGGCAGCTATTACGTCAAAGTCGCCGCCGGATACGGCGTGAATGACGCCGGTTACACATTGTCGGACAGCATTAAATATTACCCGGCAGATACTGCCGCCAATGACTATAAAATTGCGCAGGATATTTCCAATCTCGACAACCGGGTCGGATTCGGAGATACTGTTGACGTCTATAAACTTACCATGACCAATGCTGGAACGTTGACGCTGGGCTTGACTGGTTTAAGCGGCAACGCAGATTTATCATTGCTGAACTCTACTGGCGGCGTGTTGAAATCGTCCGCGAAAGCCGGAACAGCTGATGAGGCGATCAGTAACGCGATATTGCAGGCCGGTACTTATTACGTAAAGGTCGCCGCCGGATTCAGCGTGAATGACGCCAGTTACACGCTGACGAATCAAGTCAGTTATTTTCCCGGAGACACTTATGACAAAGCGGGAAATACCATTGCCGCGGCCAAACTGGTTGACGGCACGACACAAACCGGGTGGGTTGGCTTCGGTGACAGCGATGATTATTACCGGTTTGATCTCGCAGCCGCGGCACAGGAAACACTGCGTTTGTACGATATAACCGGCGGCAATGCTGACCTGACGCTGTATGACGCGAAGGGCACATTGTTAAAGAAATCGTCAAAATCAGGCGCGCTTGAAGATACGCTTACAGGCTCGCTTGCAGCCGGAACCTATTATGCCCGAGTCAATGCCGTATCCGGCAATATTGACTACAAACTGGACTTCAATAAGAACAATCCCGGCGGCATGCTCGCCGGCTAATATTGGTATTGAACGGATAAAGATACGGGCAGCAAGAGGCGTCTCAAGCTAATTTAACTGTGCAAGCGCCGCTTTGGCATCCTTATTCCCCTGCGCGGCGGCTTTCTGCCACCACTTTACCGCCGCGGAGCGGTCTTCTGTCACGCCAATACTGTTGTAATAACAAAAACCGAGATTATTCTGTGCCTCAGCGTGCCCTTGCTCAGCGGCTTTCTGCCACCATTTTACCGCCTCGGGCAAATCTTTCGTCAACCCATAGCCATTGTAATAACAAAAACCGAGATTGAACTGTCCCGCCGCATGGCCCTGTTCGGCGGCTTTACGGTACCATTTTACCGCCTCCGTCAAATCTCTCGTCACTCCATAGCCATTTGCGTAACAAATCCCCAGGTTTTGCTGTGCTTGAGCTAAATCCTGCTCGGCGGCTTTGCGGTACCAGCTTACCGCCTCGGTTAAATTTTTCGTTACACCAAAGCCGATGGCATAGCAGCATCCGAGATTATACTGTGCCTGAGCTAAACCCTGCTCGGCGGCACTGCGATACCATTTTGCCGCCTCGGCAGGATTCTTCGCCGCGCCCCAGCCTCTCTCATAACAAAGCCCGAGATTGTACTGAGCCAATTTATCCCCCTGCTCAGCCTTTTTGCGGTATTCATCAGCTGAAGCGGCAAATACGGCCGGAATAAATTGAATAACTATCAGCAGTCCTGTTGTTATGATTGCGAGATTTCTGAATTTCATAATCATTACTCCTTTTTCACTGATTGTTTATTACTGCAAATAGTTGAATCCGGTTTGTAATTAAATTATTTCAAGATCTTATGAAAATCCATCAAATAGTTGAAAAAGTGTGAAAAAATTAGAATTAAAAACTTGCCTGCTATACAGTTGCATCAGCAGCTGACTGGCTTGATTTAATATTTCCGGGATGCTGGCAAACTGATATTCGCCAGTTCCCGGCTTTATTTTATACTCTGCACGGCTGAAAATTCAACTATAGATTGCGAAGATTTTGAGAATTGGTTCGTATTCTGAGAGGCTGCCGATACCGGGGAATCGAAGGCCTCGAAGAGTGCGAATCCAAACTCAAAAGATCGCAATCCCGCA
>CAIMFA010000009.1 GCA_903840185.1 uncultured Lentisphaeria bacterium
CTGACCGCCGAACAGAAAGCTAAACTGAAAGAGGCGGCTGCGGCCAAAGAGGATGCGAAGCCGGTTAAAGATCAGAAAACCAGAGACACTGCTGTAACAACAACCAATACCGCACAGAAGACCGCAGAAACTGGCGCGACGACAAAAGATAAAACAAAGTCCGTTAAAGACCAGAAAACCAAAGATACTACGGTAAATACTGATAAAACTAAAAATAATACTGCCACGACAACAACTAATCCGGCGTCGAATACCACAGTAAAAACTAATGAGATCGACCCGAATATTCAGGCAATGATTAACCAGCAGCTGCAGGATAAAAAAGCCAGGAAAAATTACAAGACGACATATTCCCAGGACGGAAAAACTGTAAACATAACTTATCAGAATGATCAGGACAATAAATATTGCCCTTCGAAAAAGACTAAAAAGTATAATCCGCAAACTCTCGATGATTTGCAAACGACTGGCAATTATAATAATTCGACTGATTATACTAAAGAATCAGCTGAGCAGCTAAAACAGAAAAAGCTGTACGCAAATGATAAAAAACTGATTGCCGGCATCAAAGGCAGCTTCGGGGATGAATGGAAAACCGATGCGCTGGATACACTGAAGGCCACGCGCGGTTTTATGGAAAAGCTTAAAGACGCCGGGTTTCAATATAAGGACATTACCGCCATATCCGCGAATGCCGATGAAAAAGCCTTCTGGAAAAGCAGGAGTTCCAATTCAGGCGAAATATCGATTTCCCCTGACAGCGATCCCGGCCTGATCGCCAATATGGCGGGATTGGGGTTTTACGAAAAGCTGCGGGACAAAGGTTATAAAGCCCAGTCCGCTCAGGACATGGCCGAAGTCATCCGCTATTTTGTCGAAGCCCGTATGGGTAACAGCAAATGGGAAGCTTCGGAAAGTGCCGCGCCTATCCTCAAAAGCTGCGATTACAGTGAAGACAAATTTATCGCTATGCTGAAAAACGGCGAGATGAAAAAACTGCTGAACAAGTAGAGCTTCCCGCAATATTTTACTGCGGCTGCGCATTGCTGTTTCCATTGCGCCATGCATGAATATTCGCAAAAACGGCATAGCTATTCTGGAAAAACGGGCATGACGGATATATATTCTGAAGATAATTTTTATAAACAATAAAGGATTAAGAATGGCTGAATATAACAAAATCAAAGTTCCGCAGGGAGAGAAAATCACCCTTGGTTTCAACGGCAAACTGAACGTTCCCGATAATCCGGTTATCGCCTATATCGAAGGGGACGGCATCGGTGCCGATATCACCCGCGCCAGCATGATGATCTGGAACAGCGCGATTGAAAAAGCTTACGGCGGCAAACGCAAAGTATCCTGGATGGAAATCTACGCCGGCGAAAAAGCCAATGCTGTTTACGAAAAAGAGGTCTGGCTGCCGGATGAAACCGTCACCGCAATCTCCGAATATCTGATCGCGATCAAGGGCCCGCTGACCACGCCGGTCGGCGGCGGCATCCGTTCGCTGAACGTGGCGCTGCGCCAGATGCTGGACCTGTACGTGTGCCTCCGTCCGGTGCAGTATTTCAAGGGTGTTCCGTCTCCGGTCAAGAACCCCGAAAATACCGATATGGTGATTTTTCGCGAAAACACTGAAGACATTTACGCGGGGATCGAATGGAACGCCGGCACCCCGGAAGCCAAAAAGGTGATTGATTTCCTGCAGAAGGAAATGGGCGTCAAGAAAATCCGTTTCCCAGAATCCTCCAGCATCGGCATCAAGCCGATTTCGCAGGAGGGCACCGAACGCCTGGTGCGCGCTGCGATCCAATACGCGCTTGAGCACAAACGCCGCAATCTGACGCTGGTGCACAAGGGCAATATCATGAAATTCACCGAAGGCGGATTCAAGAACTGGGGCTATGATCTGGTCCGCAGGGAATTCGCCGACAAGGCCGTTTGCTGGGCGGATTGCGACGGCAAAGCCCCCGAAGGCAAACTGCTGGTAAAAGACTGCATCTGCGACGCGTTCCTGCAGCAGATACTTACCCGTCCGGAAGATTATGACGTGATCGCCACCATGAACCTCAACGGCGACTATGTTTCCGACGCCCTGGCCGCATGTGTCGGCGGGATCGGTATTGCGCCGGGCGCGAATATCAATTACGTTTCAGGCCACGCGCTGTTCGAAGCCACCCACGGCACCGCGCCGAAATACGCCGGACAGGACAAGGTGAACCCCTGTTCGCTGGCGCTTTCCGGCGAAATGATGTTCCGCTACATCGGCTGGGAAGAGGCGGCGGACCTGATCATCCGCGGCATCGAAAATGCCATCAGCAAGAAGATTGTAACTTACGACTTCGCCCGGCTGATGGATAACGCCACCGAAGTTTCATGTTCTAAATTTGCCCAGGCCGTGGTTGACAATATGAAATGAGTTTGCCGGGAGCGGTTAATGACCAAAGCCAGCGAGGTTGAAATTCGTATAATTACCTCCGCCAGTATGGAGGAGGTTGTCATCCTGTACAAGTGCGTCGGCTGGTGGGAGGATCACTATATCGCGGAAGCGTTTATTCCGGGGATGGTGAAGAATTCCACCTGTTTTGCCGGTGCGTTCGACCATGACCGCATGATCGGGATGGGACGCGCGGTTTCAGACAATGTCAGCGACGCCTATATTCAGGACATTGTGGTGCTGAACGAATACCGCGGGCAGGGGATCGGCGGGGAAATCGTCAAAGTGCTGATCCGCGAACTGAAAGCGAAAGGCATTGACTGGATCGGCCTGATCGGCGAACCCGGCACTGAAGAATTTTATGCCCGCCTGGGGTTCGAGACGCTTAAAGGTTTCGTCCCGATGAAGCTCAGAGAATAGACTTTTAATAATAGAGGTAATTGCATAAGGAGTCAGTAGTCAGAATAAATTCAGATTTTAGTACGAATTTCATTCTGAATTCTAGATTCTAAGTTCATGCAAAACTTGAGTTTTGCAATTGCCTCAATAAACAAGGAATATGATTGTATGAAAGACTTTTACACTTTCCCGAAGAGTTTTCTCTGGGGTGCCGCCACCGCTTCATTTCAGGTCGAAGGTTATCCCCGCGCCGACGGCGCCGGGATTTCCAACTGGGATCAATTTTCCCATCAGCCGGGACGGATTGAAAACGATCACAACGGCGATATCAGCGCCGCCCAGTTCCTTAAATATAAGGAAGACGTCCAGTTGATGAAATCCCTCGGCATCAAAGCCTACCGCTTCTCCATCTCCTGGTCGCGGGTCTTTCCGAACGGTACAGGCCGCATTAATCCCAAAGGGCTGGATTATTATAACAAGCTTATTGACGAACTGCTGGCAAACGACATTCAACCCTGGGTCACGATGTTTCACTGGGACATGCCGCAGGTGCTGGAGGATAAATACGGCGGCTGGCGTTCGCGTAAAACCGTGGATGCTTTCGGCAAATATGTCGCTCATGTCACGTCACAAATATCCGACCGCGTAAAAAATTATTTCACGGTAAATGAAATTCTCTGTTTCACCAATCTCGGCTACGAATCCGGCGTGTTTCCCCCCGGACTGAAGCTCGATGCCAAAACCGTTAATCAGACCGTCCATCACGGCTGTCTGGCGCACGGCACCGCGGTTCAGGCGATACGCGCCAACGCTAAAATAAAACCCAATATCGGGATTGCCGAAAACCTGACTTCAGCGGTGCCGCTGTATGAAAGCAAAGAGCATATTGATGCCGCCAGGAAAGCTTTCCGCTGGAATTCCGCTCCCAGAATGACCGCGATGATGGAAGGCGCTTATCCGGCGGAATGGCTTGAGCACCTCGGGGCCAATGCCCCGGAATTTACTGATGAAGATATGAAGATCATCAGTTCGCCGCTGGATTTTGTGGGCGTCAATATCTATGCGCCGACCTATGTCAAGGCTGCTCCGGAATCAAAGCTGGGCTTTGCGGAAATTCCCATGCCGGAAGGCTATCCGAAAATGAATATGCCGTGGCTCAACATCGGCCCGAATATCACTTACTGGTCGCCGCGTTTCCTGAAAGAGCTCTGGAACGTCAAAGGCATCTATGTTACCGAGAACGGCTGCGCGGCGGTTGACAAACTCGACCATACCGGCAAAGTTTACGATACCGACCGCATCATGTACCTGAGGAATCATTTTATTGCCGCCAGCCGGGCGGTCAATGAAGGCATTCCGCTGAAAGGGTATTTCGTCTGGAGTCTGATGGATAATTTTGAATGGGCATGCGGCTATAACAAGCGCTTTGGCATAGTTTATGTCAATTACCAGACCCTTGAACGCATTCCCAAAGCCAGCGCTGAATTCTATCGCGAAACGATCAGGCGTTCCGCAGTGGTGTAAATACCAGTTTCACCGGTAGTAGGAATTTGTAAGCCAAACTCCGGTGTTGTAAGGCTGATACTCGTCGTTTGACGGACGCTGGTAGCCGGAACTGGGCGGCGCTTCGTTTCCGCCGGGAACGCCGCTTTGATAGTCCACTCCCATGTCCTGAAGCGCGGCGATAGCCGCCTTGTAGTTACTGGCGGCAGCTTTTTTAAACCAGTCTTTCGCGATGCCGTCGCTCTGCTGGACGCTCTGTCCTTTCAAGTACATCACGCCCAGATCGAATTGCGCCGGCGGGATATTCTGATCGGCCGCCGCCTTGAACCATTTCAGAGCCTGCTTAAAATCTTTGTCAGAGCCTTCACCGTAATAATACATGCAGGCCAGACTGTACTGGGCGTAGGGATTATCCTGTTCCGCGGCTTTCTGATACCATGTCATCGCTTTGGAATAATCGAATTTGACCCGGTAATAAATGCAGGCCAGCCCGTATTGACCGTGGGCATTGCCCTGGTCGGCGGCTTTCTGATACCATGCTATCGCCTTGTCAAAATTCTGGGCAATCCCGTGTCCCATGAAATACATTCTGCCGAGACTGGCCTGAGCTTTGGCATTACCCTGCATCGCAGATTTTTGAAACCATGTAAAGGCTTTGGCGTAATCTGGATTCTCGTCATTCACCTCCCCGTTGAAATACATGCGCCCGATGTAATATTGGGCGGTGGCGTCACCTTTGGCGGCGGCCTGCTGGAATAACTGGAACGCATTATCGCAGTCCCCGTTGTTATAAAGCAGAATTGCCCTGGCTTCATCATACTTGATTTCCGGAGTTTCCGCAGCGTAAAGATTTACCGCAAAAGCGGCGGCAAGAAAAAGCATGATTAAAGATTGCACGTTTCTCATAACCCGGTTCTCCCTTTTTTGCAAAATTCAAAGATATCTTGACAGATAATATTGTCCGTGATGAAAATAATGCAATTCATGATTATTATTTTTAGCGCCATAGTTAAACATTTTGGACATTCTGGACACCCTTGTGCAGAACCAGTAAAACCACAGAGAACAGCCATTTTTCACCACAGAGTGCACAGAGAACACAGAGAACAGCCATTTTTCACCATGAAGTTCATGAAGAGCATGAAGGTAATACATGAGTCAGCAAATGTATGCGTTTGAGCCGCAAACATTCGCTGACTCAGGTTTTTACCTCCGTGTCCTCTGTGGTAAACAGGTTTTCCCAGGTTCCCAACTTCATGCTGCTATCCGTAAAAAAAGTTCGGGAGGAGGGTCGCGAGGGGGAACCCGGAACTGTCCGGGTTTCCCCCGCAAACAAATAATTGTTTCCCGCAACTTGCCACCGGCGGCCCGCCGGGCGTGATCCAACGGCGAGGCGTTGGTCGCCAAAGGCGAAATGCTTTAAAGCCGCTGCGGAGAGCGGC
>CAIMFA010000010.1 GCA_903840185.1 uncultured Lentisphaeria bacterium
GATACTTGTGGAATTGGAGCTCCTCCTGGGGCAGCCGATCCGGACTGGTCAAAACATTCTGGTTTTTGATGAGGTGCAGCAATGTCCGCGCGCCCTGGAATCGCTGCGCTACTTTTACGAGCAAATGCCGGATCTTCACGTCGCCGCAGCCGGCTCGCTGCTTGATTTCGCCCTGGAAAATGTTTCCTTTCCGGTCGGACGCGTCCAGTTTCTGGATCTCTACCCTATGACTTTTTGTGAATTTCTTCTGGCTAACGGACACTCATCCATGGCCGAACTCCTTTTAGCGCCGCCGCGCCTCCTTCCCATGCCAGTTCATGAAGTCATTCTGCAGGAATTGCGCCGCTACTGCATGATTGGCGGAATGCCAAGATGCGTTCAAACCTGGCTGGACACACAAAGCATTCTGGATGTGCGCACCGAACAGGACAATTTGCTATCCGCCTTTCAGCAGGATTTCTCCAAATATACCCCGAAGGTGGATCGCCACTGTCTGGAAACTGTCTGGGAAAACGCGGCCAAAGCCGTCGGCACTCAGATCGCATATGCCCGGCTGGCGCCGGATTACACCGGCACTACTAATAAAAAGGCTTTTGAAGTGCTTTCGATGGCGCGCCTTCTCCGCCCGGTCCGCGCCTCCTCGGCGGCCGGAATCCCGCTGGACTGCGCTGCGACAACCCGCATTAAAGTAATTCTTGGCGACATCGGCCTGATGCAATCCATCTGTAACCGCACCGCCGCCGATGAGTGGGCGCAGTCGGATTTGCTCGCCATTTATCGCGGTTCTGTCGCTGAACAATTTGCCGGTCAGGAACTCGTCGCATCATTTGCCGGACACGAACCGCACTGGTGGAAGCGGGAAGCCAAAAACAGCACTGCGGAAGTGGATTATCTCGTGGAATTGCAGCGCGGAATCCAACCCGTCGAAGTGAAAAGCGGAAGCGCCGGAAGCCTGAAGAGTCTCCATCAGTTTATTAAAGACCATCCCGGCTGCCGTGACGGAATTGTTCTATCATCTGCTCCGTATGCCGAATTACCTGAACAGCGTCTGCGTTTCATCCCGATCTATTTCGCCGGATCTTTAAACCTTCTGCCATAAAATTAATTATTGTATCGTCCACAAAAAACACAAAAAGGCAAATACACTTTACCATGAAGGACATGAAGTTAATGAAGCAAAACCCGGGAGCGTCGGTCGCCTGACCGGCTTTAAAAGTAGTATCAATCAATTTAGCAGAAGTCGTCTGCTGAATTACAGCTTAAAGAAGAATTTAAACGATTGTTGACCGGTAATGTTTCTGAAGCATGAAGCCGTCAGAATTCATGCCTGTTCATCAGTTCCACAGTTAGTCAGCCGTATTCTCCGTTACAATCACAGCAACAGAAAAGCACTTTGCTCCGATGATTATGCATTGAGCAACTGGTGACGTGATGGCTTGAAAAAAATTTTCATTTTTTTTGTTTATTAGTGTTGACATAATTAAAAGAATCATTTATAATATGCCTGTAAACCGATTTACAAAACCAATTTATGGTGGCTTTTAAGATGCCTATTACAATTAGAGATATTGCAAAAGAAGCTGGAGTTTCTGCTACATCTGTTTCATTTTTCCTAAATGGCAAGACGGAGCATTTCTCCAAAGAAACACGCTCAAAGATTGAAGAGGTTATTCGAAAAAATGATTTCACCCCAAGTTATCAGGCAAAAGCGATAAAATCCGGAAAAACTTTTTTGATCGGGGTTGTAATTAGTGATATCACGCAATCATTTTGGATGGATATTATCTCAGGAATTGAGGAAATTATTGAAGCAAATCAATATCATATGTTGCTAGTAGTACTCCATGGCGATCTTAAACGGGAAAAAAAGGTATTGGAGTTTCTAAATCGCAAAGGCGTAGATGGATTTATATATGCGCCAATAACAGATAACGATGGTAATTTCAATCTTTGCTCTCTTCAAGAACTAGCCAAACGGAAACCTCTTGTTTGTATAACAGCAAACGCTGATGGTGTTTCTTCGGTATATAATAACGATTCGGCTGGAGGCGAACAAGTTGCGGAATATTTTATGCATAAAGGACATAAAAAAGTTGCTTACATTGGACAATTAAAACCATTTGTTCGCGGAGCAATATTTATAAACCATTTTAAGAAATACGGAATAAATGTAGAACACTTTAACAAAGTTGATGATTTTATGCATATGATTAATAACTATACTGCTGTTTTCTGTTTTTGTGATTCTATTGCCATTGAATTGTGTGATAAAGCTAGGCGGCATGGATTAACTATTCCAGATGATTTATCTGTCATTGGTTATGATAATATGGATTTTATACAGTACCTTTGCCCCAAAATAACTACCGTGGACCAGCATAAAAAAGAGATAGGAGTGAAAGCCGCAAAAATACTGATGAATATGCTTGAAAGCAAATGTAGTTTACCGATAAATTTGCCTCTGAATCCAAAACTTATTGAACGCGAAAGTGTAAAATCATTAACTAGGAGAAGTGATGCAAAATGAAAAGATGACATTCTTAAAAAAATCAACAGAATTAATTTTATATCCAATTATTAACCCAGGAGAAAAGGAATCATGAGAATAAAAAATTTTACACTTATAGAACTCCTCGTTGTCATAGCTATTATTGCGATATTAGCCTCAATGTTATTGCCAGCGTTAGGCAAGGCGCGGCAAGTAGCCAAGGGTATTACTTGCATCAATAATCAAAAACAGACTGGGCTTGGCTTTATGCAATATTCCATGGATTCTTCTGACTTTTTCCCGAGCTATAAACAATCTAATACGAATTACCATCTTGGAGCGCTGATGGTTTATCTCAAGTATGCGCCCTCAAAATTATTTTTCTGCCCTGTCGAGTCGGCCGTAGCGAAAGCTGATCCCGCAGGATGGGACTGGAATGTCAAAAATAACAACTGGAGTTCTTCCACCTTTTATTATTCCAGCTATGGGACGAATTTTTACTTTGTCACGGGCACTGCGTGGGGAGGGGGAGACAGCAGTATCCCGGCAAAAAGTATCCAGATAAAGTCTCCATCAAAGACTGTTTTTCAAATGGATTCATTTGAAGGGCCTAATATTTATAATAATGGCTATTCATTATTATATCCGTCCCAAAACCCACTTTTCGAATCCAGTAAAGGATATCCTAGAGGCATTCATCAAAATGGAGTAAATGTCCTATGGGTTGATGGCCGCGTCAACTCTGAACAAATTAATCGCCTGAATCCTTATGCAGGAAAATTCGCCAATGGCTATCAGGCTCAAGCCGTCTCGGATGCAAGTTTATGGGACAGAAATTAATCCACAACAGAAAGAATGCGAATATGAGTAGATTTAGTTTGGTACTCCTTGTTTTTGTTTTAAACATGGCAGCTTCTGTATTGGCCGAGAATGACGAAAAATTCTCTTTCATAAATATGAAAAAAGTCGCCAATATGGGGTTCGCGGATGAAGTAGCGGGAGATAAAACTGGCGGCTGGTTTGATCAGGGACCGAATAACGACCTTAGAAGCCTTCC
>CAIMFA010000011.1 GCA_903840185.1 uncultured Lentisphaeria bacterium
AACTTGTCAGGTTCGGGGAACGCTTCCCCCATTAATTTATTGACGAAATCCCGCACTTTATCGAATCCGGCGTCAAGATAATATGCTCCGATAAACGCTTCGAACAAGTCGGAGAGCGTTGAGTCACGGTCTTCGCCGCCGGACTCAATTTCACCTTTTCCTGAGTACATGAATCTGCCCAGTTCCAGTTTGCGGGCGAGTTTGGCCAGAGCTTCCTGCTGCACCATTGCCGAACGCATTTTAGTCATTGCGCCTTCATCTTCTTCCGGATAGCGCAAATAGAGAAACTCGGTCAGGAGGATCTGGAGGACGGCGTCACCCAGAAATTCCATCCGCTGGTTATCGTACAACAGATTATTTTCAACCGCGAAAGAACGATGCGTCAACGCCTCTTTCAGCAATGCTTTATTGCTGAAATCATAATCTATCTGATATTTAAATTTTTCAATATCTTCAGCCATTATTCAGCCGGTATTTCTTTAAATCTGTTCCATTGTTCAGTGGAATACTTTATTCCGGACAGAATTTCCGCATCATGCAAAAACTCTCTGGAAACATTAAACTCAATAAAGCCGATTTCAAACTGTTTTTCAAAAGCCTTGATAAGTTTTTCCGTCAAAATCGCTGAATTGCCGCCGGACGCCTTCAAATCAATGCTGCCCTGATGCAATATTCCGTCACGGGTGCGCCGCTGGGCGGCCCCGGCATATTTTTGTCCGCCGCATAATACGTCATAACGGGTGGGTGTCACAAAGCACTGCATGGTTGCCCGGTCTACCGCGCCGCATTCCGCGGCAGACAATTCCGCCTGCAGGCCGAATCCGGCCAGCGCCTCTTTTACCGCGCGGTGAAAAACATGGTAACTTTCGATTCTGTCCAGGGCGCATATCGGGTGTCCGCCCGGAATTGCAACTGTATAGGTCAGATCTTTATCGTGAAAAACCACGCCTCCGCCGGTCATTCTGCGGACAATGACATATCCTTCCCGCGGGGCGGCTTCATAATCCTGGACATAACCGATTGAGACTGATTTCCTGTCCCAGCCGTAAATGCGCACAACCGGAGTTCCGAATCCGGCAATGCGCAGCAGCAGCAGCTCGTCTATGCTCATGTTCATATACGGGTCGCGGTTTATATCCAGCCACAGCAGCCACTTTGCATCCGCGGTCATTTTAATATTTCCTCTTCCGGTTCAGATAATAGTCAATCAGTTTATTCAGCCTGGCGGTATCCATCTCAATCCCGTTGCTCTCAAAATATTTCCTGTTGAAGCCGTTGACAATTTTTTCACGGTCAACCGGCACATTAATATTGCCGGATATTATTAGCCATGATGAAATAATCCTGGCGTATTCTTTGACCCGCATTTCCTGGCTTAACGGTTTATTCAAAAAATCCGTTCCATCAAAATCAAACAACCCGAATTCCAGTCCGTCCGGGTCTTTCCTGCAATAAATATTGCTTAACTTTAAATCCCCGTGACGGATGCCGGCATCATGCAGTTTTTTCAGATATGCGCACATCCGGGATTGAAATTTTATATAAATGTCCGGATGCTCAACGCTCTCCTTGACGTAATTTTCAGGAGCAATAATGTTTTCAAGGTTTTCCGTAAGCAAATACGAGGCTTGCAGTATTCCCCGGCGCCGCCGCGACAATGCCGCGATTACTTCAGGGCAGGGGACGCCAAGTTTGCGGATGGCCTGCGTGGCAGACACTACATTAAAAGGCCGTGACTTGCGGAAAAGATATTTCAGCGTATAAATCAGGCCTTTGTTGTTGTAACGCTTCAGAAAATATTTGCGGCTGTCAATCTCAACAATTCCGGCTTTGGTAGTTCTGGAATCTTTGAGGATTGTTCCCTTATCCAGAAAATTGTCAGGGGAGTACAGGAAGATCTTCATTTCCGGATACGCCCCGGCTGTCCGGATAAGTCCGTTGATGCCGTTCAATCCGCGGTAAAAGAAATAATCACTGCCGGCGGACCGGCAGTGATCACTAATGCGTTTCTTTTTTTCTGCCCTTGTCATAGGCATATTCTAAAATGCCAAAAATCTAAAGTTCTAAAGTGCTGGAGACAAATTCAAAACCCGGTTGTGACGGAGCACAACCCTCCATTAAAACCTGTTCCGTTCCGGCTGTTGCAGCCTGTATTATTCTGACTCCTGACTCCTGACTCCTGACTCCTGACTTCCTGTTTTACAGGCGGGCGGCAAAGCCCGCCTTATGAATTACAGATTTTCTACAACCAGATCGCCGACCTGGGTTGTGGAATATCCCATTTTCCCGGCAGCCATCGACTTGAGCTTTTTGCCGGTTACATACATAACGCTTTTCTCGATCGCCGCCGCGGCTTTGCGTTCGCCGAGGAAATCGAGCATCATGCCGGCCGCGCCGATTGCCGCCAGCGGATTGATGACGTTGAGTCCGGTATATTTCGGGGCTGATCCGCCGATGGGTTCAAACATGCTGACGCCTTCCGGATTGATGTTGCCGCCGGAGGCGATGCCCATGCCGCCCTGCGTCATGGCGCCCAGGTCGGTGATGATGTCGCCGAACATATTTTCGGTAACGATGACGTCGAACCATTCCGGATTCTTGACCATCCACATACAGGTGGCGTCAACATGGCAGTAATCCAGTTTGACCGCCGGATATTCCACGGCGACTTCGTGGAAAACGCGATCCCACAGGTCGAAAACATAGGTCAGCACGTTGGTTTTGCCGCAAAGTGTCAGCTTGGCGATTTTGCCGGCGGCGATGTCTTTTTCAGACAGGCCTTTCCAGGGATTGGCCTTGCTGTGGCGTTTCATGGCCAGTTCGAAAGAGTAACGGATGCAGCGTTCAACCTGCAGTCTGGTGTAAACCATCGCCTGTACCGCGGTTTCGTTGGCTGTGCCTTTCATGGTGAAACCGCCGATGCCGGTATAGAGTCCGCCGACGTTTTCACGCACGACGACATAGTCAATATCGGCCGGAGTCTTGCCCGCCAGCGGAGTTTCAACTCCGGGATAAAGTTTGACAGGGCGCAGATTGATGTACTGGTCCAGGTCGAAACGCAGTTTCAGCAGAATGCCCTTTTCCAGGATGCCGGGTTTTACGTCCGGATGACCGATAGCGCCCAGGAATACGGCATCGTATTTCTTAAGGGTTTCCACCGCGTCATCGGGCAGTACGTTGTTGGTCTTCAAGTAGCGTTCGCCGCCCCAGTCGAATACTTTGCGGGTGGTTTTGAAGTTGAACTTCTTTGCCGCCGCGTCCAGTACCTTCAAGCCTTCGTTTACGACTTCCGGCCCGGTTCCGTCTCCGGGGATAACCGCGATCTTATAACTCTTTCCTGCTGCTTTAGCCATTTTATACTTCCTTCTATAGTGATTATGCAATTCCATGCATGGTAAAGACTCATATTAAAATATGGAATAAAAAATCTACTCCTCATTATGCGCTTTTTCAAGCACTATTAGCGTGAACACCAAAGTTTTTCCATACCCGCCGCGGCATCGGC
This sequence comes from uncultured Lentisphaeria bacterium, assembly GCA_903840185.1. Lineage (GTDB taxonomy): Bacteria > Verrucomicrobiota > Lentisphaeria > Victivallales > Victivallaceae > CAIPAT01. The sequence continues at coordinate 3,506 of CAIMFA010000011.1, forward strand.
CGTCTGACCGGCTTTATGATTTAACAAGGGGTGATTGTGGCTCATTCTGTTATCGTTGTATAGCTTTAGTTTAATTTTGTAGTCATTGTAATGATTTCGTAATTCTGCGCAATGACGTTTTGGAACGATTCAGTGATTGCATTCCAGTCTAGGATATCGACCCGGAAAGGCAGTTCACAGGCTTCGAAAGCCTCACGAAGCAGGCCCAGTGTTCGGATGGGGATTTTTTCCTTGCCGATGATCGCCAAATCCAGATCGGAATAAGGTTTGGGTATGCCATTGACACGGGAGCCGAAAGCCCGGACTTCGCATTCCGGAACAAATTGCGCCAGAATATTGGTGACTAAACTCAGTTGTTCAGGAGTGACGTCAATCATTGTGCGCTTCCAGTTGTTGCAGCAGCGCCCTGGCGTCGGCGACAAATTCTGAAGCGGCCTTGAATACCTCGTCCGCGGTTTCGGCATTATAGGTGTGGCTGGTCATATTGCGGGCGCGGTGATAATCCATCCATTTTTGAACGTCAGTAATCAATTTATTTTCGGCGGCATAGCGGAAGAGTTCCTGCCGGGTTATGCCGTCAACATAAGTCGCGCCGATGTTATGTTCCAGCCAGCGTTTCATGAATTTCCAGCAGCGCTCATAAGTAAATTCAAAATTCAGTATAGCTCCTGCCTTCAAGCCGTTGCGTACGACCGCATCAAAGGAATTCATCAATTTCAGGTCATGAACCTTCGCCATAATCTCGTCAAGCGATGCCGTAGCTTTCCTCAAGCTGTCAAGTTCCAGAATCATGATGCGTTTCCTTTATTTTCAACAGTCTGCCAATACGTCAAGGCAATGTACTGCCGACTATTTAAGGTTCAATCCTGATTAACAGTATTTTTTTGTATTTTGCGCGTCAGCAGCGGTTTTGTCTACAAAATACACAAAAATACTTAACGCGGCATAGCCGCAACCAAACTCAATATCCAATATCCAACACGGAATATCCAACAGAAGAAGGAAAATCTTTCTAAAAAAACATGAAAACGACGGATAGTAGTACGAAAGCTGGTAAACATGGAAAAGCTGAAAGTGGAAATTCATAATCCCCATAATCCCCATAAGCCCCATAAGCCCCATAAGCCCCATAATCCCCATAATCCCCATAAGAAGTCCGGGCAATGGCATCTGATTACGTCAGTATGGCTAATATTTATAAACTTGAAGCAGTCGTGCTTGACTTTTGCATACTGAAAATTATGTTACATTTATACTCAAACCAAAAAGGGGGAATTCAGTATGAAAAAGATGTTAACACTGGTCTTGTCCGTGGCTGCGGTGTGCTGCATGGCTCAGCAGGCTGAGGTTAGAATTGACGTGGACGGACTGAATAACGGCGGGGCGTTAACTCCGGTCAGTTCGCCTCCGCTTTATGTCGGCAACGCTTCATGGCTGTCGGACAAAAAGGAATGTTACCTGGTTGTGGCTGGCGGCAAAATCACCAAGGACTGGACAGAGATGGAATTCAGTTTCATGCCTGAAAATGACGGAACTGTAGCGCTTATTCTGCGCGGTCCGTGGTATAAGCCGGGAACAGAAGTTAATAATATGCCGGTATGGGTGGCTTATGATGATTTGAGCGCGACCGGCGCCGAAATCAAAAATCCGGGATTCGAAGAAGGTAATCCGGACGCCAGCGGATTCTTCAACGGCTGGGGCGGCGACCCGTCCAATATGGTTGTGGGTAAAGATGATTCAAAATCCGGCAAAAATTATGTTAAAGTCTGGCATAATGTCCCGGTTACCCAGAATATTATCGTGAAAAAAGGCCAGAAAGTAACCATTAAATTCAATCTCAAAGCGATTACAGCACAATAAGTCAATAGCTTGTGACTGGTGACTGGTGACTGGTGACTTGTGACTGGTGACTGGTGACTGGTGACTGGTGACTGGTGACTGGTGACTGGTGACTGGTGACTGGTGACTGGTGACTGGTGACTGGTGACTGGTGACTGGT
>CAIMFA010000012.1 GCA_903840185.1 uncultured Lentisphaeria bacterium
AACACCTAAAAACAGCCATAGCTTATTTCTGGAACGCCGTTTGGTTGCAGTTGGCTGCAAATCTGGTGTAACTTCATCACTCATATTTTCTAACCTCATGTTCGTGGTTGAACTAAATCAGGAATAACCAGTTTTTGAAAAACGTAAAATACCAGCACTGTTTCTCCTGATAAAATATAGTCAGTAAATATAGTTTGTTTCAAGTCTGCGGCTGGTAAAATTATAAAAAATATTGTGATTTACGACTACTGCTGGATATGATGTTTCTCCGGGGGGGCGACTTGATCGGGGACTTGGTAGGCGACTTGGGCTGTGACTTCCTCGGTTGGATATTCTCCCGCTTTGCGGGATCCCGCAGGGCGGGACGGGTTATTGGATATTCAAAATTTCAGGATTGGCTCAGAAAAAGTCTGTGATGTACCAGCATAGTTTCAGCGCGGCGGCCAGGGCTAAGACCTGGATCATGATCTCGAACCATTTCTGGGGGATTTTGTGCAGGATCAGGATGCCGATGCCGGCGCCCAGCGCCAGGATTGGAATCATTGCCAGATCGGCGCGCACCGCTGACATGGTGATGCGCCCGTCCAGCGCAAATAGCGGGATTTTTAGCCAGTTCAATATCAGGAAGTACCATGCGCCAGTGCCGATATATTCGTTTTTCGGCAGCTGCATCGCCAGCAGATAAATCGCCATGACCGGTCCAGCGGCATTGGATATCTGGGTGGTCAGACCGGCGGTGAAGCCCATGACGGCGGCGAACAGCCAGTGGTGCGGCAGCCCGGCGGTGTCCGCCGGACGGCGTGAGCGCCAGAAGTTTACCGCCAGCATTGCCAGAATGATGAACCCGATGACCGGACGCAGTTGTTCGTCATTGAGATAGCGGAGGACAATTGATCCGACGCCGATGCCGGCCAGCGCCCAGGGCAGCAGTTTTAATACCAGCTGCCAGTGCGCGTGGCGGCGGTAATATGCGACCGCGAAAATATCCGCAGCGCCAAGCATCAGCAGCAGTAAGCCGGTTGAGGCTTTGGCGGGAAAAGACATTGCCATCATCGAGACTACCAGAATGCCGAGTCCCGGCACGCCGGTTTTGCTGATTCCGACCATAAACGCGCAGACGCACAGCATCCACATCTGATAGCTGCTGAAGCCGCTTAAAAAATATTCCTGCATTTTATCCGGTCCAATAAATTAATGTATGAGCAAAACAATAAATATCGCCTGAAATGAAGGTTTTTTCCAGCAGCGGGCCGTTTTTTTTCAAAGATTCGGATTTTTGTATGCCGGGAATGGGAATGCGGTTTTGCGTTTTGAGGAAAATGTGCTAACATTAACAGTCTGGATATATATGAGGAAGAACAAATGTCAAGATTTATAAACTTAAGCCTGTTCATATCATTGATATTGGCGGTTAATACGGTTAATTCCGGCGTTTTCGAAGATGTGCAGCGGGCGGCTAAAAAAGGCGATCCGAAGGCGCAATACAATCTCGGATTAATGTATCAAAACGGAAGCGGCGTGACGCAGGATTCCGCCAGAGCGCTGGAATTTTATCAGAAGTCGGCTCAGCAGGGTTATGCCGAAGCGCAGTACAAGCTGGGTTCCATTTATTTCAACGGCGAGGAAGTCACCCAGAACTATAAAAAGGCATTTGATTTGTTTCAGAAAGCCGCCAGGCAGGAACATACCGGAGCGCAGTACAAACTTGGTTTGATGTATCATAACGGCAGCGGAGTCCCCCAGAGCAACGAAAACGCGGCGGAACAATATAAGCTGGCCGCCGCGCACGGACATGCCGAGGCGCTGTTCGCGCTCGGAATGATGTATTACGACGGCATTGGCGTTGCCCAGAATGCCGCCATGGCCGCTGAGTGTTTCCGGCAGGCGGCGGAAAAGGGGTTTACGGACGCGCAGTTGAAGCTGGGATTCATGTATTATCACGGAGATGTTTTCCCGCGGAATCCGGCTATGGCCGTTGAATACTATGAACAGGCCGCTACCGCGGGCAGCACGGACGCACAGCTTACCGCCGGCAATATGTATTTGTCCGGCAACGGCATAAAAACAAATTATGCCAAAGCATTGAAGTTATTTAAACAGGCCGCCGACAAAGGTTCCCCTGAAGCGCAATGCGCTATCGGATTGATGTTTTATAACGGTTACGGCGTACCCGTGGATTTTAAACAGGCCGCGGAATATTTCAAACAGGCCGCCGAAAAAGAGCTGGCGGAAGCAAAATATAACATGGGGATCATGTGCTTAAACGGCTTCGGTGTGCCCAGAAGCAGCGAAAAAGCGGTGGAATATTATCAGCAGGCCGCGGAGCAGGGGCTGGTCGAAGCGCAATTTGAACTTGGCTGCATGAGTTTTAACGGAGAAGGTATTGCCAAAGATAAAACCGATGCGGCGCAATGGTTCCAGATGGCGGGTAAAAAATGGCATTCCGGAGCGCTTTTCCAATTGGGAATCATGTATTTCAAAGGCGATGGCGTGAATCAGGACTTTGTCAAAGCCGTGGAATATTTTCAGCAGGCGGCGAAAAACGGCAGTAATGACGCGCTGTTCGTACTTGGCTGTATGTATTATAAAGGCGAAGGCGTGGTTCAGGACAACGCTAAAGCTGTTGAATATTTGAAACAGGCGGCGAAAAACGGCCATCTGCGGGCGCAGTTGAAACTCGCGGTTGTTTCCGGCAAAACTAAAGAATCACCTAAAAATGACGATAAACTGCTGGAATATTTACGCGATGCCGCCAGTGACGGTAATACCTTCGTACTGCCGGTGCTGAGTGTCATGAACGTCATGAAACAAGGCATTATTCAAAACTATCCCAAGTCTGTAGAGTTGTGCCAGCAGGCGGCGGCCGGCGGTGATACCAGATCGCAGTTGATTCTGGGAATGATGTATTACCGCGGTTGCGGCGTGGCGCAGGATTATGCCAAAGCACTGAAATTATTGCAGCCCGCCGCCGCTAAAGGTTTCGCCGCCGCCCAGTATCTGCTGGGTAATATGTACGCCAGCGGCGAAGGGGTGAACAAAGATTATGCCAAAGCGATGGAATACTACCAGAAAGCCGCTGAACAGGGCAATGCATCCGCCCGCTATAAAGTCGGTGAGTTATATTTTAACGGCCTGGGTGCGGGACAGAACAAAGATAAAGCCGTTGAGTGTTTTCAGCGGGCAGCCGCGCAGGGCGATGCTCAAGCCAGGTATATGCTCGGAACTTTGTATGCAAACGGTGACGGCGTGGCTAAAGACGCGTCCCGTGCATTTGAATATTATCAGCAGGCCGCGCAGTCAGGGGTGATCCCGGCACAGAAGATGCTGGCAATGATGTACTATAACGGCAATGGCACTGCCAGGGACTATGCAAAGGCGGCGGAATATTTCCGGCAGGCCGCCGCGCAGGGCGATCCGGCCGCACAGGAACTGCTGGGCAATATTTACTCCAGCGGCGAAGGAGTTCCCAGAGATTGCGCCAGAGCATTTGAATATTACCGGCAGGCCGCAAAGCAGGGGCAGATTAAAGCGTTGTGCGCTGCCGGCAGAATGTATCTGAAAGGTGAGGGTGTAAATAAAGATTTCGCCCAGGCCGTTAAGTGTTTTCAGCAGGCCGCGCAAAAGGGCGATGTTGACTCTCTGTGCTGTATCGGAAAAATGTATCAGAACGGCGAAGGTGTGACCAGAAACTATGCCAAAGCTGCGGAATATTTTCTGGAGGCGGCCGGAAAAGGCTCCTGTGAAGCGCTGACGCTGCTGGGAAGCATGTATGAGATGGGCAGGGGAGTTCAAAAAGATTTTGCCAAAGCCGTGGATTTTTATCAGCGGGCTGTCGCCAAAGGCGACGCCGGGGCGCTGTTTGCTCTGGGCCGGATGTATTACAACGGCAACGGCGTGACCAAAGATTATTCCAAAGCCATGGAGTTGTATCAGCAGGCTGCCGACAAAGGCGATGCGGTCGCGCAATTCACGATGGGCAGCCTGTATGAGAAAGGCGACGGAGTGAACCGGAATTTCACCAAAGCGGCGGAATGGTATCAGAAAGCCGCCGATAAAGGATTGATGGAGGCGCAGTTCGCGCTCGGTGTTTTGTACTCCTATGGCGACGGCGTGCCGAAAGATCCGGCCAAAGCTGTAGAATATTTTCTTAAAGCCGCCGGGCAGGGGTACGACATCGCCCAGAACAATCTTGGCGTGATGTATTCCAACGGCGAAGGCGTAAAGAAAGACAGCGTAAAAGCGGTGGAATGGTATCAGCAGGCCGCCGACCAGGGCAATGTCCGGGCGCAATATAACATGGGCTATATGTTTGAGAACGGCGAGGGAGTCCCCAAAGACTATGCGAGGGCAATGTTCTGGTATCGCAAAGCCGCCGACTCCGGTGATACCCTGGCGCTGAACAGTCTAGGTTCAATGTATGAAAACGGTCTTGGAACAGATAAAAATAAAGCCAAAGCCATTGAGTGCTACCGCCTGTCCGCCGACCAGGGCAACGAAGACGCCAGAGAAGCCATGCGCCGCCTCCTTCAGCGGTAGTATCATAAATGCCTTTCTCAATGCCTGTCTGATTGAATACAACTCCGGATAGATTTACACATGGTAATTCTGATTACGCATTTTCCTTAATATTAGAATGTTGTAAGATTTTTGAATACTGCTGATGTATAATGTTGAAAGTGTGCTATATTATCAGGTTTGTAGAATAAAAAAACAATTTTACGTGAGAGATTTGAAGGAAATTATGCAGGATATCAGAAATGTAGCAATCATCGCCCACGTCGACCATGGCAAGACAACGCTGGTGGATGAAATAATAAAGCAGTCCAAACTGTTCCGTGCGAACCAGGAATTTCATGAGTGCTTCCTTGACAGCAACGATCTGGAACGTGAACGCGGAATCACTATTCTCGCGAAAAATATCAGTGTAATATATAAGGATATCAAGATCAACGTTATTGATACCCCCGGACACAGCGACTTCGGCGGCCAGGTGGAACGCGTGTTGAAGCTGGCTGACGGCGTGCTGCTGCTGGTTGACGCGGCGGAAGGCCCGATGCCGCAGACCCGCTTCGTGCTGGATAAAGCGCTGCAGTTGAATTTGAAACCGATTGTAGTCATCAATAAGATTGATAAGCCGGATGCCCGTCCGAAAGAAGTTCATGACAAGGTTTTCGATCTTTTTTGCGAACTTGACGCTACCGAAGAGCAGCTCGACTTTCCGGTATTATACGCCAGCGGCAGGTCCGGCTGGGTAGCCTATTCCCTGAGCGATCCGCGCGATTCAATGATTCCGTTGATGGACGCGATTGTCAAATACATCCCGGGTCCAAAAATGGTTGAAGGCCCCGTTCAGATGCAGGTGGCCACCCTCGATTATTCCGATTATGTCGGACGTATCGGTATCGGGCGCGTTTACCGCGGCACGCTGTCTTTAGGCAGGCCGCTGACCATTATCAAACGCGACGGCACCTCCAAGCAGGCGCTTATCAAGCAGATGTTTGTATTCGACGGGCTCACCCGCCGGGATACTGATACCGTAACCTGCGGCGACCTCTGCGGCATATCCGGCATTACCGACATCGACATCAGCGATACCATTGCCGATGCCGAACATCCCGAAGCTCTGCCCAATATCAGTATTGACGAACCGACCGTATCCATGGTATTCCGCGTAAATGATTCCCCTTTCTACGGTCGCGAAGGTAAATTTGTCAGCAGCCGTCACCTCCGTGACCGGTTGTTTAAAGAAACTGAGCGCGACGTTGCGTTGCGGGTGGAGCCGTTCGGCAATGATGCGTTCAAGGTCAGCGGCCGCGGGTTGCTCCATCTCTCCATTCTGGTTGAAACGATGCGCCGCGAAGGTTACGAAATGTCGGTCTCCCGTCCTCATGTAATCTTCAAGACTATAGACGATGTGAAAAATGAACCGCTGGAAATATTGACGATTGACGTGCCGGACGAATCCGCAGGCAAGCTGATCGAACTTGCAGGTATGCGCAAAGGCGAAATGATACACATGGAATCCCGCGGCGTCCGCCAGTTGATCGAATTCCATATTCCGACTCGCGGCCTGATCGGTTTCCGCAGCCGTGCGCTTACCGCCAGCGCCGGCGAAGCCATCGTATCCCACCGGTTTATTCAATATACTCCTTACAAGGGAGATATTGCCGGCCGTAACAATGGCACCCTGGTCAGTATGGCGCAGGGCAGAGCAGTGCCGTTCGCTATTGACGGTCTCCAGCTTCGCGGTACGTTCTTCATTGAACCCGGCGAAGATACTTACGAAGGCATGATTGTCGGTGAGCATTGCAAGGAAGGCGATCTGGTCGTCAACGTTCAGAAAGCCAAGCAGCTTACCAATATGCGCGCCGCCGGTTCCGACCGCAATATGAAAATCGCGCCGGCTAAAATCCTCAGTCTGGAGCAGGCCCTCGAATATATCGAAGAAGACGAACTGGTCGAAGTCACTCCGAAAAATATCCGCCTGCGCAAGATATTCCTGAGTGAGCTGGAACGCAAGCGTAATAAAAGCAGCAAATTCCAGGAAATGAACGAGTAGCATTCTGTAATTTTTGAGGCCGGAGCAATCCGGCCTTTTTTGCTTTAATGCGCATGGAATTATGCCTGTATTCAGTTTGTGCATAAAAATTATTTGAACTTTAATCCGCAATGAATTTGCCAAAGCCGTATTTTGAGGTAAATTGTAAATTAAAGATTTCTTTTGAGTATTTTATGAAAATAGTCAAAGTTTTAACTTTTAATGCGGCATTTGCCGCTTGAGGTTTGTATGGCGGAAATATTGCAGGTTCAATGTTACAAATGCCAGACCGTCTATGAAGTGCCGGTTGAAATGGCCGGGCAGCTTGTGGAATGTGCTATCTGCGCTTCTATTTTCGCGGTTCCGGCGCCAATCCCCGGTCGTGAGACTGAAATTCACGCGACATTCCCGTATGTCCAGTTCGACGAACCCGCCGCGGCCGAGCAGCCGGCTGTCGAGCAGGAACAGGTTCAGGAAGCGCCTGCGGAAGAATATCATGAAGCTCCGGCGGTTGTGGCTCAGCCGGAACATGATGCAGCGCTGGAAACCGCCGATGAAATAATGCAGGCGGCTCCGGCCGTGACCAATACAGTAAAACTTTCCCGCTCAAATATCGGAATGATGCCCAAGATTGACGATGCTTTCGGGTTCGGCACGGTTGATAATATAGTCCCGAAATACACCGGCAAAGAAAACCCGCTTGAAACCGCGACGGCCAAACCGGCCCGTTCCACACAGACCAACAAACCCAAACAGACCAAACCTGCCGCGCCCCCTAAACCTGTGCGCAAGTGGTGGCAGTTCTGGCGCTGGTTCAGCAAAAAGTAAGTTTCTGATTTTTCAATATGTTCGCGATCTGTCAGATACTTAATCTGGAGCATATATTATGTCGGAAAGCACATCGCTGGATAACATCCGGAATATCGGGATTATCGCCCACATTGACGCGGGCAAGACCACCCTTTCTGAAAGATTCCTCTACTACTCGGGAAAAACCTACCGTATCGGTGACATTGACAGCGGAACCACCGTGCTGGATTACCTCGAAGAGGAGCGCAACCGCGGGATCACGATTGTCGCCGCCGCCGCCTCGGTCGACTGGAAATCCACGGAAGCTTCCGGCTTGATTCATCTGATTGATACTCCCGGCCATATTGACTTTACTGCCGAGGTGGAACGCTCGGTCCGGGTCATTGACGGCGCGGTCGTTATTTTCAGTGGCGTGGAAGGTGTCGAGGCTCAGAGTGAAAAGGTCTGGAGGCAGTCCGAACATTATCATGTCCCCAGGATCGCCTTTATCAATAAGCTTGACCGGCTTGGCGCGTCATTCAGCCGGACATTTGATGAGATCACGGCTAAATTTCCGGCGGTTAAAGCCGCCGCTTTTCAACTGCCGGTCGGCGATGAGTCAACGTTCTCCGGCGTGGTTGACCTGCTCCGCATGAAAATATTGCGCTTCACCGGTGACGACGGTGCTGTAGTCAGGGAGGAGGACATTCCCGCCGGAATGGCTGCGGAATGCGGGACTGCCAGGGAAAAGCTGATTGCCGCGATTGCCGATCTGTCCGATACTATTGCCGAATATTACCTTGAAGAAAAAGCGATCCCGGATGAGCTGCTCCGCCGGGAAATCCGCAGGCAGGTTATTGCCGGAAAACTTTGCCCGGTGTTTGCCGGTTCCGCCAAACGCAATATCGGCGTACAGCCGGTGCTGGACGCGATCATTGATTATCTGCCCAGCCCGGAAGACCGCCGTTTCTGCGCGGCAACCTGCCTGAAAACCGGCAAGCCGGAAAAGGTCGATTTCCATGACCAGCATTTCTGCGGGCTGGTGTTCAAAGTCGTGGCTGGCGGCAGCGCCGACTTGTTGTATCTGAGAAGCTACGCCGGGCATCTGGCGGTCAATGATATGGTGTTGAATAGCCGCACCGGCGAAAGAGTCAGGATAAAGAGGATTCTGAGGCTGTATTCAAAGAACGTCGAACCGGTGGAGAAGATCGGACCGGGGGATATTGTCGGGATCATCGGCCCGCAGAACACCGGTACCGGCGACACTTTATGCAGTCCGGCCAGACCGCTGACTCTGGAGAAGATTGACTTTCCGGAGCCGGTGATTTCCATTGCGATTGAGCCGCGGTCGAGCAAAGACAAAGACCGGCTGCGCGACTGTCTTGAACTGCTCTGCCGCGAAGACCCAACGCTGGAGATGAAACGTCATGAGAACACCGGCCAGCTCATCCTGTCCGGCATGGGCGAACTGCATCTGGAGATCAATACCAACCGCATCGCCAGGGAGTTCCATATTGACGCCCGTTTCGGCAAACCGCGCGTGGCCTTCCGGGAGACTTTGAAGAGCGCCTGCACCGTTACCGGTATTTTTGACCGGACGCTGGGCGACACTCAATATTATACCGAAGCGGATATTCAACTGGAACCGGTTCACTGCGAACAGGGCATTATTGTTGAAACCGACATTCGCGGCAAAGCCAGTCTGCCTTCAAGCTGGGTGCATTCAGCTAAAGACACGCTGATGAACGGCTTGAAAACCGGCGGCAACCTCGGCTATTCGCTGATCTATATCAAGGCGACGGTCAAAGACATCCGCGGAACGCCTGAAAATACCACCGAAGGCTCTGTTGCCGGTGCCGTGCTGGAAGCCTTGCAGCAGGCCATTGCCGGCGGCACCACTCTGCTTGAACCGCTGATGAAGCTGGATATTATCGCGCCGGAGGAAACCATCGGTGAGATCACCGGTTATCTCCAGCCGCGCCGCGCCATGATTCAGGGTATTGACAACATTGCCGGGGCCAGACATCTGCGCTGCGAAGTGCCGCTGGCGGAAATGTTCGGTTTCAGCAGCGCCCTGCCGAAACTGTCCGGCGGCCGGGCGTCATTCAGCATGGAACCTCACGGCTACCAGGAACTGTCCGCCAGCGACCTTCAGCGTTTAGTCAATGACAACAAAGTATGCTTTTAAGAAGTTCTAAAGTGCTAAAGTTCTAAAGTGCTAAAGTTTTGTAAACCTATTCCAGCTCACTTTTGCAGAACTGCTTCAAACCCATTCTCGCACAAAGGCGCAAAGACACAAAGAAAGCCTTTTTCTTCATTTTGTACATCCATATACGGGATATACAGGATGTACACAGGACGTTACAAAATCCTGTTTATCCTGTCTATCCCTGTTAAAGATGATTATTTTGTTTTTGCGTTTTCGTACTGTTCGATCAATTCGGCGATTTTCTGGCGTTCAGCCAGCAGTGTTTCCGGGGTGGTGGAGAATCCGGTCAGGCTGCTGACTACTTCCGGATTCACGCTCAGGGCGGACTGCGCCGCCTGCTGCCATGCGGCGGGCATTTTTACCTTGCCTGCTTTTACCGCTTCAACGGCGGAATTCAGCAGCAGCATATAATGGTAATCCTCCAGGCCGTCACGCATGGCTTTCAGGCGCATCGTGGCAACGGGGCCGTTTTCAGCGGGATAGGCGAGGGTGCCGTCGCCGTTATTGTCTATCCATGAGGCGCCAGCCCAGTCGGTCAGCGGAGCGCCGCGCATGGGATTTTTACGCAGCGCATACTTCATGCCGCCGTCCGGCTGGACTGCAATGTCCTGCCACAATGCCAGCGAGTAGTATAAAAATCCGTCCGGCTTGCCTTTCCATGCCATGAAACCCATTAATTGCCGTCCGTCCAGTGTCGGATATTCAATATACAAGTTGGCATACGGGCGGTGCGGGCTGATGCAGACGTACCAGAACACCTTGCGGCCGCGCTGTCTGGCCTGGGCGATGGATTCACCCATGCGGTCGTACTTTTCAGTGAGCGGGGTCCAGATATCCACCACGGAATCAAGTCCGGTGGCAGTGCCCAGGCTGAAATCGTAGGCGGTGGTGATAATGGGGATTCCGGGATAACGCTGCCGGATTTCGCCCAGTATTTCCTTGATGGCCCGGAAACGGGCGTCCCCGGCTTCGTCGAACGCGTAAATTACCGCTTTGTCCAGAATGCCCGCGGCGCGGTATTCGGGAATGGCTTTGTCGAGTTTAGCGAGTATCTCTTTGCGGCGCGCTTCCGGGAATCTGCCGTTTTCCAGTTCATTGTCGCGGCAGTTGACGTACATGATATTGAACATTTTTCCACCGCGGTCCAGCCGGTATTTGACTGATTCGACTGAGGGTGGATTGGGATGATATAGGCTGTCCGGATTTATGCGGTGGTTCAGGTACAAATCAACGCACTGCTGTTTGTAGGCTTTGACGGCGTCGGCTCCGGCGGGAAAACCGTTCAGCCGGGTTTCGCCGATTGAAACCGCCAGCGGATAAGGTTCGCCTTCGGGTAAATTAAAATTGAACACTCTGACTTCCAGCGGCAGTTTATGTTCCGGCAGTCCGTCGGCTTTGACCGCGACTTCGCCGCGATAGATTCCGGCTGCCTGACGTTCAGGAATTTTCACTTCCAGCAGATACCCCTGATATGATTTGGCGGTCAGGTCGATTTTTTCCGCGTAAGTCAGTACCGGGTCAGGCCAGTAGCCGGTACGCTTGACCGGATAGGCACTCGGTTTGCCGCAAAGCACATAGCCGACCGGGGCTGTCATAAAATTCGCGCTGTCCAGTTTTTCGCCGCGTTCATTAACCAGATCGCCTGCCATTTTCACCTGCAAGCCAGTAAGGTTCCGCCGGGCCAGCAGGGCCAGCTGCACACCTTCGGTTTCACCCCTGGCGGCGGCGATCTTTCCAGTGTTTTGCGGGGGCAGCGGAAACATCGGATTATCCCGCATCACCTGAGCCTGGGCGGGAACAAAGCCCCAGCCGTATTCAGGGAATGAATTTTTAAGCATGGACGCTTCGGAGCGGGTGGTCAGCAGCGCCTCCTGCATTTTTCCAATTTTTTCTATCGCGGTGAATTCGGCGGCAGAAGGAAATTTCAAGTCCGATTTTAATGTCTGTAAAAGCTGGCGGCATCCGGCTAGTTGATCGCGCGCCGCTGCTGCCGCAGCGGGCGGCAGCGAATCGAAATCGGATGGATTCAGGTATGCATCCTGGCGGCGCAATGCCGCCATCTCTTCGCTGGCGTCCAGCAGACTGGCCCGCAGTTTGCCGACATAAACAGTGCTTTGGGTGGCCGGCATTTCCTGAAAGAAATGCATATCCAGCAGTTGCGGCTGCGGCACATCCGCGAAATAGTAGCGCGGAATAGTGACGGTATTATGACCGGTTTGCAGTATTACCGGGAAAAATTTCTGGGTGACTTTGTCTTTGCCGGGAAAGCTCAGGCGGATTGTGAAGCTGGCCGGAGCGGCGGCAAAAGCGTCGAACCGCAGTTCCTTGACCCCGCGCAAATCATTAAACGCCAGATGTCTTTCATCAAGCACCGCGGCCGGCCAGCGGTTTTCTCCGCCTTTATACGGCAAAAACGTCAATTTCCCGCAATATCCGCCCACGCCGTCCGGCCAGGCGGTCACAGTAAGTCCGGTATCGGCGCGGACATTAAATTTGGCGTTATCGCCGGATTGTTCAAAATCAAATAGCGGAATTTCTCCGCCCGCAACGCCGGCTTTGGGTTGACGCGGTGCTGGCAGCGCTTCAGCAGCAGTGGTAGTAACGGGTGCCGCCGCGGCGGCATCTCCAGTACGCAGATTGCCGAAAGAAAATTTGACGTCTGATGCCGGGGAATCCGCGAAGAAATGTATTTCGGTCAGATTCCCTTTAGCCGTTCCGAAAACAGAGCGTGGAACCGTGACCTGCTGAAAGCCTTGCTTTAATTTGAATTGATAGTAAAATTTTTGCGGCTTGTCTTTGCCGGAGAATGCCAGAAGCACAGAGGCGGTTGCCGGTTCCGGCGCAAAAGCGTCAAATACAAGTGCTCCGGCCTGACTCAAATCCTTGTTGCGCAGCGATTCCGCCGGCAAAATCACGCCCGGCCACTGGTCTCCGCCGGGGCGGTAGGCGGGCAGGGTTAATTGAGCACAAAATCCGGGACGGTTCTCCGGCCATGGAACCACGGACATTTTCGTTCCGGGCTTGACCTGTACTTTGGCGGCGTCAACCGCCGATGTGAATTTAAGCATGGTCCTGACATCGTCTTTTTCCGCCAGGACTATGTGCAGATTGCGTAAATATATCACCGCATCGGTTTTCGGATCTTCCTGAAAGAAATGCATATCTTCCAGCTTGCGCACCGGTGCCTGGTTCAGTACAGTTTCGGGGATAATCACCGGGTTTGAACCTTTTTTCAACTTCAAATCCTGATAGATATTTACCGGTTTTTCCGCGCCGGTGAAGGTCAGTCGCAGTTTTAAGACAGTGTCCTGCTGCGCATAGATTTCAAAGCAGAGCGACTCGGCATTGCTCCAGTCACTGCGGAGCAATGCGGCGGCGGGGAAGACCACCGCCGGCCAGTGAGTGCCGCTGCCGTTATAGCGGTGAATCGTGATTTTTCCCCAGTTTCCCGCAGGCGCTTCCGGCGGACTGGCAATCTCGCATTCAGCCCCGGCAGTCTGCAATTTTTTCAGATCCGTTCCCGGAGCAAATTCATAGATGGTTTCATCGGCTGCGCCGGCGGCGAAAACGCCCAGCAGGCACCATGCTGACAATGTCAGTAAAATCTTGTTCATATATACTGGCTGCTTTCTTAAATATTAATAGATTGAGCCGCGATCCAGATTGATGCCTTCAAACATGGCCCCGTTGTTGTCTACCGATTTTTCCTGCTTGAAGAGTTCTTCAGCTTTTTTGGACCCCACATGACCGTCCATGTAGGCCAGGTTGGCTTTGCCTTTGGACAATGAAAGCGGCGGTATCAGGGTGGCGCTGGACATTGCATCCCGCGGGTCCTGCCCGCCATGCCGGAATGCGAAGAAATAAACGCTGTATGCAGACCATCCATCGACGGCTTTGTTGTCACCGCACAATATCGCCCGTGACGCCTGCGTGATAGAGGAAGTCTTGCGGTACATATAGCTGTGGGTAACCGAGGCTCCCGTGCGCCAGTCGCCGAAAGTCCCCTGATTAGGCTTGGCGGCAGTCAGAAAGTTGTTGACCGCCACATGCAGATATCTATACTGTGAGCCGCTCCAGCCAAACGGCATCGGTTCGCTCGGGCAGGCGAAAGAGCCTCTGGTGCAATTCGGAACTCCGCCCCAGCCGTAATAGCTGACGCCGGAATTAACGCCCTTGCGGGTTCCATCGTTTTTCACGCCGGAAAGGAGGTTCCAGAACATGCTGTCGTCAGACCAGTTTCCGGTGAATGACGGGACAATCCAGTCCATATTGTCCTGCGAATATATCGCCTGGGCGGTACCGATAGTTTTAAAATTATTGACACAGTTTGACGAGCGGGCGGTGTCGCGTGCTTTGGCAAGCGCCGGCAGCAGCATTCCGGCCAAAATCGCGATGATGGCGATCACGACCAGCAATTCGATGAGTGTGAAAAATCTTCTTGTCCGTTCCATTTTTGATTCTCCTTATTTGTTGTTAATGGTATATAATTCAAGTTCCTGGTTTGCATGTTTCGTTTTCAACTTCTTCTGAATGTCCGGTTTCCATTCTGACTCCTCTTTTAAAACTTAACCACAGAGGCACAGAGGCACAGAGAAATCTTTTTTTACATTTTTACTTGTATCTTTTTCTTTCTTTTCTTATTTTATAAAACTGCGGATACCGCAGTTAAGCGCTGACTCCTGACTCCTGGCTGTTCCCCTTGGATATTGGATATTCCGTGTTGGTTATTGTATATTCTCCTGTGGCTGTTCATTTTGACTCCTGACTTCCCTGTCTTTTGGGTTGCTGGCAAAGCCAGCCTTAAATTGCGTTTGGGCGGTGCTGTTGATTGTCCGGGATGCAGCGACAGCGGCACATAAACGGTTTGTTCAACGCTTTCGCCGGACATGACCCGGTGAAGCAGCAGCCAGGTTTCCTCGGCCATGATTTCCGTGGAATTGACGATGGTAGTCGGTTCCGGGCGCAGCTTGTCAATTCCATAGTTTTCAAAACCGATGATCGAAATATCCGCGCCGACCCGGAGTTTGCGGCGGTTGAGATACTGGTAAACCGCCGCCATCATTACATCCGGTACCGCAATCGCGGTCGGCGGCTCGGAGATGAACATGCCGTCGAGACGCCGGCACAATTCCTTTTCATCGTAGGAGAGGCTGATCACCCATTCCGGCCGGACCCGGCAGCCGTGTTCCGCCATCATCCGGTAGTAGGCTTCGCGCCTGCGCTGGAAAATCGGCGGATGGATTTCCTCTTCAGGCACATCCGCGGAAATAAAACCGATCCGGCGGTGTTCCAGGGCAAAGAGATGTTCCATCTGCATCGGAACCATTTCAGGGGAGTCTTCCAGAATCGCGCCGGTTATCGGATGCGCGTTCGGGAACAGGACTACCCGGCGGACGCAGGCATTGTCGAATATCTTGACAATGACGTCATTGTGCGGTTTTATCAGGATGGCATTGTGAATTTTATATTTTTCGATTAATTCCGCGTAACGTTCCACCGGTTCATTCAGCTTAACCCGGTGGGTTCTTCCGCTGCATCCGCACTGGGTGAACTTATTTAAGAGCTTCTGCGCCAGATCCGCCAGAAATTCTCCCGGGCGCAAATAGCCGATTTCAGAGCAGGCGATAATGTCGATAATGGTGGAATTGACCGAATTGTCCATTTTATCAGTCCGGAAAATACCCTGGCGCGCCCGGCGTTCCAGCCAGCCGTCATTTTCCAGTTCAGAAATCGCGCGTTCTGTCACAACCCTGCCGCAGCCGGTCTGCTGCATCATTGTCCGCAGCGGCGGCAGCGCTTCTCCGCTGCGCAAAGCCATGATCTGCTGCCGGATGACTCCGGAAACACGTCTGCGTTTCGTATCTCTTATGCCTTTAATCATGCTGCTTCTGTTCCGTTGCTGTGTCTGCTGTGTGTTGTTTCTTGTGTAGATTATAACTTTAATTTGTAAAAAAAGCAATACTTGATTTATAAAAATAATAAAAAAATAGTGGCAGGTGTAAAAAGACAGTACCGCCAAAAGTCCGCACTATTAGTTAAATCATTGAATAT
>CAIMFA010000013.1 GCA_903840185.1 uncultured Lentisphaeria bacterium
CCCATCCCGCACTTGCGGGACTAACCTGAGAGTTAGCAGGAACACAAAAATACTTTTTCTCGCACAAAGTCACAAAAACACAAAGGAAATCCTTTTTACCATGAAGGACTTGAAGAGCATGAAGATAATACATGAGTCAGTGAATGAATGCGGTAAATCCGCTTTCATTCGCTGACTCCGGTTTTCCCTTTGTGCCCTGCTAACTTTCGGGTTAGTCCCGCGACTGCGGGATGTCTTCGTGCGAGATATTCCCCGGTTTTCATGATTTCTCATTTTCAATTTTCAACTTTCAATTTTCAATTGCTGTTTTTTACTATTAGTGATTTTGTCAATAGAAATGGAAAAATCAGGCTAAAACAGAATGGTAAAGTGAATTTTTGAAAGTCAGGGTTGGGAATACCAATTTAACAGGGATGGACAGGATAGACAGAGGTAGGGAGTTCTAAAATTCTAAAGTACTGGATGACTTGGGCAACCTAACACCTAACACCTAACCATCGTTCCAATCGCAAAATAAGGAAAACGCATTCCGCCGGTGGTTATGCATCGAGCAATTGACGGCGTGATTGCTAATCCTTGCCGGATAGACTTCTTTCCTCGCCGGCCTGTCGCTGGCTTTGATCGGTGCTTACGATGTTTTTTACTCTACGCATACGAGTTATATTTCCATATTTCCCGGAGCATGACGATGTTTCATACTGTGTTCATAATATTCATCCCAGGTTTCGATCTGGAATTCTTTTATAATATCATCAACGGTCGTACTCTCCGTTTCCGATGACAACAGAATCGCACCCAGATGGCCTGGATCAAATATTTTAACGCCTTTACCGTATTTATATTTAGCAGCCTGAAGTTTAGTCCAGTTACAGTCTAAATGGACGATTTTGCAGTCCAAGTTTACGGTGGCGGTAACACGGCAAAAATAGTTGGTCGAACGGGCAATTTTCTCACCGACTGGATTGATTATCGTACATTCTTGACCGGCTATGGAACCAGCGAAATGGGCTCGACAGTGATATGCCATATAATTTTGCATCAGTCCACCATGATATAAAGAGGAAAAAATAATCAAGTCAGGCCTCTGTGCCGCATATTTATTTATAAGTTCGTGAAAATTTAAATCAAAGCAAATCGCGCAAGCAACAGTACCGAAATCAGTTTTAAATATCGGCGCGTCTTTTCCACAAAGAATGCCGCCTTCGGTTGTCTCATCAACCACAAGATGATTCTTGTTGTAAATACCCGTTATATTGCCACCTCTATCAAGCAACTGGGTAGAATTACGGTAGGTACCGTCGCCCATTTCCCTAGCGGCAGAATAGGCGATATAACAATTATTTTGCCTGGCAATCCCTGAGAGGAAATCTCGTACCTTATTACTTCTGAATTTATAATATTCCTTTCTCTCCTTCATAGAGTGTTGCGGAAAACGATCGCAGGCTTCCGGCAGAATAATCAGATCAGGTTTGTCTGCAAGAACGGGGGATATCTGTTCGTTCCAGTAATCAATCATACAATTAACAGCATCCTGCCCGAAAAGTTTGACTCCGTACATAGGGGCTGGACCGAGCAAACTGATTGTCACAAAACGTGCCATGAGAGAAACTCCTGTTAAAAATTATAAAGTCTTTCAATACCAAACCAATTAAAATTTGAAAAGGGTACGAATAAGGAATCTTCTCCCTAGCATTCTATCCCCACCACAAGCAGCGGGGTATTACGAACAGCCTCCGTGAACTGCTGGATGGCCCTAGAGATTTGAAGGCTAAATCCAAGACAAAGACCAAAGTCGACCCTAGTGGCTGAAAATTTACCCAATTATAGATTAAATATGCTATATTTTTCATCGGCCCCAAAGGAGCAATCAATCAATTGAAACATAAAATGCGTGTTTGGACGCAAATATTCAAGATTATTCCGCAAAATTTTATTCCAAAATGGAACAGTAATGGAGGGATAGGCAAAACATCGTACACCTTTGGTCTTGCAGTCATATGCCGTCAATGATATTCGTTCAGTTGTCGCATACCATCAATCCGGATGTATCATGATTAATGGTTCAATAAAAACACAAGCAAGGGCGAGTAATATTGTGGATTTCAGGAATAAATTATATTACGAGTTAACCTGAATGA
>CAIMFA010000014.1 GCA_903840185.1 uncultured Lentisphaeria bacterium
ATAAATTTTTGAACTTTATCTCGGTATTATGTCCTTGAACCCCGACATAAAGAATTTTATCTCCATACTGCGGAGGCACACTCTGCAATGCATCAGCGAATGCTTGTTCCGTGGAAATCTTAACGGTCGTAAATCGCGTGGTATCAAGTAATTGATAGGAAAATAAAGTCACGACTGGAACTTTAGTCTTTTTCAGCGAATCAGTAATTTTGGGACTGATCAAAGAACTGCCAAGGATGTAGCCGTCAGCAGAATTGGACATCAAAAAATTGAGAACTTCATCATCTGTGCTATTATTTTTGCCCGATGCCCAGAGGAGCAGCAGCAGATAGCCATGCTGCTGCAGACAACCGCAAAGTTCACGGACAAACAGAGCAAACGGCGGTGAAGTTAAATCATGCTCAATCGCGCCTAAAATTAATCCGATTTTGAAATTTTTTCTGGAAGCAAATGAACGTGCCGATGAGCTTGGACGGTAATGCAGACTATTGGCAATTTCAAGAATCTTCTGCTGCTGTTTGTCGCTGATCATACCGGCGCTGGCTTTATTCAATGCGCGGGATACTGTCGAGGGGTTAACCCCGGCTAGCTCCGCAACGTCGTTTAAAGTTGTTTTCTTAATCATAATATTGCTTCTTTCACATGCTATTATTATACATTATACATGATTTTTTTATTTATGCAAGTGCTTGCATAAAAAAACGGTAAAATTGTGAAAATAAAAATTATGTAATTTCAAACCAAGCACAAACAGAAGAATAACCAATCCAGTTCCAGATATATTCTACGCCGCCAATAATACTTCTAGAGGAATATTAAGATTATATTTAAAATGGATTGTCAGTTCTGAGCAAGTTCACCCTTTCTTCACGGGCACTTGTGTCATAGACTGAATCGTGTCTATCCAGTTCATCTCCTCCGGCATGTCTGTAAAATCATTATTCTCCAGCGGGTAAATCTTCCCGATTCTCGCGCTTTTGGATTTGCCTAGAGGGTGATATGGCAGGATATTAACTTCAATTAAGTTAGAAAGCCGGCTGGCGAGATTCGCGATTCCCTCGAAATGCAAAGGGGTGACATTACAGCCTGGAATAACCGGACAACGCAGTATGATTTTCGAGCCAAGACGGTCAAGTTCAAGCAGATTGCTGATAATACCCGCCAGTGGAACTCCGGTAAATTCAAGATGCCTGGCGGGATCGCTTTCCTTATAGTCAAATAAAAAGATGTCAACATATTCTCTGATGCGTAGGAATTTTTCAGATGCGGCGAATCCGCTTGTCTCCAGACAAGTGTGAAGCTTGTGCTTCTTTGCTTCTTTCAGCAGTGCCTGCGTAAATTTGAACTGCGCCATTGGTTCTCCGCCGGAGATCGTCATACCGCCGTTTGAGGTTTCATAAAAAGGCTTGTCTTTCAGTACTTCTGCAATGACCTCATCCACTGTCATTTCTTTACCGATCAGGGTATTGGCTCCGGCATAGCATTTTTCCGTACACTTGCCGCAGCGGATACACAGTTCCCGGCGCAACACATGTTTGCCGTCTTCCATGACGTGCGCTTTTTGCGGACAGTTTTTAAAGCACCAGCCGCACCCGATGCATTTTTCCGGCATGAAGGAGATCTCCTGCCCGCTTTGCTGAGACTCCGGATTATGACACCACAAGCACTTCAACGGACAGCCTTTCAGGAATACGGTCGTGCGTATTCCCGGCCCGTCGTGTATCGAGAATTTCTGAATATCAAAAACCATGCCTTTCACGCAATACTCCTTAATTAAAGTTTCTGGAAAGAGGTACGTTGAATTACTTCGGCCTGCATTCCTGGCGACAGATGAGTGAAGTAGTCTGTGTATCCGCCGATGCGCACAACCAGATCGCGGTAAGCATCGGGATTTTCCATCGCTTTCGCCAGAATATCGCAGTCGAGAACATTGATCTGAGTTTCGAAACCGCCGCGGTCGAGAAAAACCTCGACCAGATGCTGAAACTTCCTGCGCATTTCCGGAGAACTGAACAGCGACTTGTCGAATTTCATATTGTACGCAACCCCGCCGATCATACCTGACTGATCCCAGGATGTTACCGACATAATTGCCGCAGTCGGACCGCTCTTCTCGCGTCCCTGTGCCGGGCCGGAGCCGTCAGCGAACGCAAAGCCGGCTTTTCTGCCGTCCGGTGTGGCACGACAATCCGCGCCCAGCCGCTGATGCATGACCCAGCAGAACATGCCCGGTACAAACGGGGCATCGTCCGGAGGCAGCTTGTATTTAGCACATTCCTTCTTAAGCCGGTCAACCAGCTGCTGCAGCAGAATATCTACTTCCGGCAGATTATTGCCGTATTTCGGACATGTGGCAAGCAGCTCCATCCGCAATGCCTCGTAACCGGAAAAATCAGCATCGAGTGCCTGTTTCAGTTCTAAAAAGGTTAGTTTGTGTTTGTCGAATACGGTCTGACGAATGGCCGCCAGTGAATCGGCCAGATTAGCGCCGCCGACAAACGAACATTCCACCCAGTTGTAACGTGCGCCGCCGTCGTCAATGTCGCGGCCGCGGCTGAGGCAGTCACGAGTGAAAATGCTTTGGAATGGTTTACGGCCGTAAAGACGGCGCTGTTCGCGGAATTCTGACTGTGTCTTTACCGCATCAGCAATTTTTCCTGACAGCCGCTGGAAATAGGCTTCAAGAAAAATATCAAAATCCGGATATTCGCGCCTGGCGGACACTGTTTCGTCAATCAGTTCCATGAGAATACCGCATAAACTGAAATAGGGCGAGGCCACCCACACGTTGCTGCAGCCGGCCGGGGTGATTTCCACACAGGTGGAATTGATATAATTATAAGAATCTCCGGCTGGAACGCCATATTGCCGCATTCCGGCGCTGATAGTGTCATCGTTGAAAAAAGCCGGAGTGGCATAACCGTCGGCAGTCAGATTGGCGGTCAGCTCCATCAGGGCTTCCGGTGTGCCGTGGTGACGGCAGAGGCCGACGGTCGGATAGACCAGTTTTGTGCGGCGAACCGCCTCCATCACCAGATAAGAAAGCTCGTTGGTGGCGTCCCGGCCAGCCGCATCGCGTCCGCCGACCATAACCGCATAGGCTAGACCTGGAACATCATAATCGTTAATCAATAAATATAACGCTTCGATAAGTTCCAACTCCATTTCCTGCTCTTCTGTCCGATGGTACGGAAGCAGAATGCGGTCGAGCCGTCCGGGCCCTACCAGCCAGACACAATCCCCGCTCATATGGCCGAGCATGACAAACCAGACCAGTTGAATGGCATCCCGGAAAGTCTCCGGTTTGGCATGGGCAATACGGCGGCAGCTGTTAAGTATTTCACGCAATTCCTCCCGGCGCGAACCGGCAGATTGAGCGAGCGCCTGCTCCACCGTGTCGGCGGCGTGTCCGATCATAATTTGCAGTCCGTCCAGCGCGCCAATACATGAGTGATAGAAATCCCTGGCGTCAGACGAAACGGCCTGAATCGCTTTCAAATTAATCTGTTCGCGCAACATGTCGATACCAGTTGAAAACAACACTTCATAATCCGGCTGGCAATGGCCGGTTTGTCCCGGTGCACCATGATAACCGGCAAGGTAAGTCCGGACTTGTTCCAGTTCCGCCGGCTCGTAATCAATATCCGCGCTGCGCCCTGCCAGTAATTCCAGTTCATCAATCTCGAAACGCAAGGCAGCAAGGCGGTCCCGTACCCTGATCCCGGTTCTGAGCTGCCATGATGCAATATTTTCCGTACTTTTCAGACTGGCTGCATCTACCGGCGGATGAAAACGGTGTTTACCGGAAACACATTGCTGCCGCTGCAAAGTTCTTTCACGCAAAATATTAGTTCTGCTCATAAATATTTACCGCGTTATAATTATCATATACAGTTTTCGGATCGTTTAATAACTTCCTGCTGCAACTCGGGTGTGAGCCGGTGGAAATACTCGGTATAACCACCGATGCGGATAACCAGATTGCCGTATTCCTCCGGACGCTTTAACGCTCGCTTCAACGTTTCGGCATCCAGAACTGTGACCTGCACCTGCAATCCGCCCATAGCGAAATACGACTGCAGCAGATGCTTGAATTTTTCCCGTAACTGCGGCTCCTTCACCATTTCAGCGCGAACCCGCAGATTCAACACCATCGTGCCGAGGCCTTTGGCCTGCGGCAGCAAGGCCGTGCTTCTCAACATTGACGTGGGCCCTTCAAGGTCGGTACCCTGCATTGGGCCGCACGAATCGGCAATCGGGCTTCCAGACATACGGCCGTCCGGCGTTGCCTGAATATTTTTTCCTTCGCCTGTATAAGTTACAAACATAATTACGGCAGGGATATAAAAGCCGTTTCCCCTGAAGCAGCGGTACTGCAGGATTTCATTGAAAGTGAAATCGCTGATTTCCCGCGCCAGTTGATCCACTTCCGGCTGAGAATTACCATACTTCGGCTGCTGCAGCAGAATGTTGTGAAGATCCTTATCCACCGTAAAATCGCCAGCCAGCAACTCAAGCAGCAGCTCCTTGTCAATATTTAGTTGGCCGGCAAAAATCTGCTGCAATGCATAAAGAGAATTGGCGGTATTGGCGATGCCGGCAACGTTGATGACACCGCCGTTGTAGCGTGCGCCGCCGG
>CAIMFA010000015.1 GCA_903840185.1 uncultured Lentisphaeria bacterium
AGACATTCACCGCAAAGCGGTTGCGATCTTTCGAGTTTGGATTCGCACTCTTCGAGGCCTTCGATACCCCGGTATCGGCAGCCTCTCAGAATACGAACCAATTCTCAAAATCTTCGCAATCTATAGTTGAATTTTCAGCCGTGCAGAGTATATATTTCAGACACGTTTCAATAAATAATAAATTTTCATGGAGAATTAACGATTATGCGTAAAACCCTGTTAGTCATGCTGGCCTGCTTTTCGTTCGTGCTGTGCGCTCCTGCACAAGAGGGCGGCAACGCGACCGGAATCACTTTAGAACAATTGTTGAACAATATGGACAAAGCAGTCGATCCGGATAATAAAGCCAAAGGCATAAAGACGGTCGTTTCAAAATATGAAGGTTCGGTTGCGATGCAGGATATCAAGCTGCAGGTAACCACAATTTTTAAATCCCCGGACAAAAGCAAGACTATCATGAAAGCCGGTGAAAGTATGCCGGACAGCATTGAACTGTTCAACGGCCAGAGCGGCTGGACGGTTGTTCCCGGCATGGGCGTCCGTCAAATCAACGGGCCGCAGCTGGACTTCATGAAATTCACCGCAAAATTGAGCAATCCGGCCAACCGGATGAGAGATATTTTCCCGAAAATCGAAGTGGCTCCGGTTCTGGAGAAAATTGATGACAAAGACTGCTACAAACTGACTTGTCAGACTGACCCCAAACTGAAACAGCTGCCGCTGGCGATTTACGTTGACAGCAAAACTTTCCTTCCCGCCAAGATGGTGGTAATGGTTTTCACCGACATGGGGCAGATTCCGGGCACGACCTTCTATTCCGATTACAAGAATATGAGCGGCCTGGTCATCCCGACCGTACAAAAAACCCAGACCATGGGCATGGAAATGTCCACTAAATTGATTTCCATTAAATACAACGAAGCGGTCGCGGATACCGAATTTGAACTTCCTAAAGAATTCAATACCCCGCCTGCCGATGCTCCGATCCCGGCGAAAACCCCGGTCTTAGCCCAGGCTGAGACTCCGGCCGCCGCGCCTGCTCCGGTCACGGCCAAAGACAAAGCCAGCAAGAAGAAAAAAGCCGCGAACAAGTTTAAGAAAGACAAGGCCAAAATGCTTGAAGACGCCGCCAAAGATAATGCAGCCGCGGATGCAGAAAATAACGATGATGATGACGACAAGGATAACAAAGACGACGACAAGGACTGATTATTAATGAGAATAACGAAAGTTGTCATGCTTATCATATGCCTGCTGCCGGCTGCCGCGGTTCGCGCTGAGATCGTTTATAAGCCGGACAACGCTTCCCCCGCGTTCTCCAAACACGCCGTCGCGGTTTTAGATGAAGTCTGGACAAATATCAAAAAAAGCCATACCTCCACCAATTTTGAAAAAGAGTACCGGGACAGCATCTACAATAAATATCTGCCGGAAATAAAGGCCGCCGGAAACGACGCCCGGCTTGCCGAAATCCTGAACCGCATGGTAAAAGAATTCGGACAAAGCCATATCCAGGTGCTGCCGCCGGTAAATGAACTGGAAATAATGGCGCTCCGCGCCGCCGAGAAAAACGTGGAGCCCGTACCGCTAAAGGCGCAGGATGTTCCGGCCGATGTCGGGATCATGCCGTGCATAACGGAAGGCAGACTGTGCGTATTGCGCACTGTAATTGGCTCCCCTGCCGACGCTGCCGGAATCAGAGCAGGCGACTATATAATCAGCATCAACGGGCTTAAACTCGACCCGTCGGTAAAGTCCTATATTCCCTGGGATACGCTGGCGTCGTTCATGCTGGCGGGGATACCGGAGAGCAAAGTCACACTGGTTACAGTCAACAGCAGCGGCATTGAAAAGGAATATAAACTGACCCGCAAGCCCAACGGGTTCAACTGGTTTCAATTCGGGGCAATTCCCCGCACCTATGGCGCGTTCTATGCGGAAGTGCTGCCCGGCAATATCGGGTATGTTCATTTGACGGCGTTCTTTCCTGACCAGATAACCTCATTCGTCAAAGCTATCACCGGCAAACTGAAAAACGTCAGCGGCCTTATTATTGATATGCGCAATAACGTCGGCGGCGTAGTTATTCTGCCCCAGTGGCTGGCGGGATGGTCGTGTCCGGCGGTGATTAAGATGGGCAAACTTCAGCTCAAGGAAACCACGCTCACCCCGTCCTCATATCCTCAGCAGCAATGCTTCAAAGGGCCGGTGGTGATTTTAATCAACGAAGGCACCGCCAGCGCCGCCGAAATCTTCGCGGCCTCGATGCAGGATTCGAAAACCGCAGTACTGTTCGGCTCCACTACTTCCGGCAAATGCCTGCCGTCGCAGTTTCTGAAACTGCCCAGCGGCTTCCGCCTCCAGACTATTTTCGGCGACTATGAACGGGAGAACGGCAAACATATCGAACATCTCGGCGTCACCCCCGATGTTCCGGTAGCCCTGAAGCTTTCCGACCTCCGGAACAACCTTGACACCGTCCGCGAAGCCGCCGCCAAATATCTGCTGCAGAAACTGGATGAAAAAAAGTAAGCGGCAAAGATTTTTTCAAGAAAATAGTTCCATCCGTCCCGTAGCATTTTCTTTTTTTTCATCCAAGTCACTTGCAAATTATGCACTTACACTTTAATATTATTAGTATGAGTATTGGACGGCATATCGGGGATAATTATTGCATGCAATACTGAACGGGGGGATTATTATGCGACAGCACCATGGTATCAAAACATTTCTTTTCCTCTTCTCAATGATTTGCCTGTTATTGACGTTTCCGGCAGTCAACACTGCGGCGGCGGTCGGCAATGATATTTTTGCCTATGTTGCGGCCGGCACCTGCGAATACAACGGTCCCACCACCTTCCGGGTGCAGAATGCCGGTATGATGACGCTGACCCGGCAGAAAACCGATACCGGTTACGCCTATACTTTCCTTACCGACACCCGCATCGCCGTGGGCGACAAGCAGGGGGCGGCGGAATCGAAATCGCCGCCGGTAGTGGTACTGACCGATTCAAGCAACCGCAGACTTACCGGCGGATATGACTGTTTGAAAAACTTCGGACTGGTAGGCAATACCGCCTTGAGCATGGCCGGCAAACGCGATTATGACGCCAAAGACTGGACAAGAGTCACGCTGAACATGGACACCACGCCGTTCTACCCGTCTAAACCAGTATTCAAGATCAGCTATGCTAAAATCAACAGCCAGCAATTGGGGCAATGCCTGATCTCCTCCGCCGTCAGCGATATTTTTGTCTGCAAAGTTCCGGATGAAAAACAGTTGATGACCGGCAGATTCCGGATTGTCCTGGTAACTG
>CAIMFA010000016.1 GCA_903840185.1 uncultured Lentisphaeria bacterium
AGCACTACGGCGAGGACATCGGCAAAGACTTTACTTTGAGCAGATTGCAGTATTTCGCCATAAGTTTATGAATTATTCAGGCTAAAGTTCAATCATCTTCCCGGTGCGGAAAGATTCATCTGCAGCAAGGACGATCTTCATACTGTTTATCGCATCATCCCAATGTGCCGATAAGTCGGTATCGTGCTTGATCGCATTCAGAAAGAACTGCTGTTCCCGTTCGCACAATTCCTGATGCACCGGCTCGTCAGTCATTTCGACAAATCTGTCATTTTCGATGAACCTGCCGCCTGCGTCAATTTTCCCGGAATGTATCAGCAGCCGGTTGGTTTTCGTATGAGAATCAATATTAGCCGATGCAGTATCCTTACTGGCAACAATGCTTACCGCGCCGTCCGGCCCGATAACATCTTTGACGAAATAAGCGGTCTCACTGATCATCGGCCCCCACCCCGCCTCATACCAGCCGACCGAGCCGTCGTCGAAAACCACCTGAAGTTGTCCGTAGTTATACATATCCGGGGCGATTTCATTGCTCAGCCGGGCGCCGATCGCGTTGACGCGCACCGGACGCGATCTGGTCATCTGGCACATCACGTCCACATAATGCACCCCGCAATCAACTATCGGAGAAATTGATTTAAGCAAATTTTTATGCTTATTCCACTGCTCGCCGCTGCTTTGCTGATTGAGATTCATCCGCATCACCAGCGGTTTTCCCAGCGTCTGCGCCAGTTCAATAAATTTAATCCAGGAGGGATGATGCCGCAAAATGTAACCGATTACCAGCTTCCGGCCTGTCCTGCGGGCAGTTTCAACCACCGATTCCGCTTCGGCAACAGTCCGTCCGATCGGTTTTTCCAGAAAAACATGCGCCCCCGCATTCATTGCCTTGATCGCATATCCGGCATGAGTATCCGGGTAGGTATTGACCGAAACCGCGTCAGGACGAGTCACCTTCAGCGCTTCATCGTAATCATTAAACCGGCCGGCAATTCCAAGTTCGTCCGCCAGCTCGACACAACCGGAGCCTCTGCTTACCAGCCCGACTATCTCAAATTCCTTAATCTGCTTATACGCTCTGGCATGTGACGCCCCCATCTGCCCGCAACCTGCAACCAGTATTCTGATCTTTTTCATAAAATTTCCATTCAATTTAAAACGTTTGAATTATAATTTAACTTACTCCAAGTTGCACAAAAGTCAATATAGACTGGGAATAATGGGAATAATGGGAACTATGGGATAACCCATGCATACTTCCCAGACTTCCCAGACTTCCCAGACTTCCCAGACTTCCCAGACTCTAAAATCTCCAGTTTTCCCGGTTTTAACGACTGCAGGTACTTTAAAATCTCTGGTAATATGATATTATTGATTGTTTAAATTCAGAATAACTGGAAATTAAGGCATATATGACAGATGCAGTAAATACAACAAACAGTCATAGTTCTAAATATGAATGGCTTTATATTGTGCTGCTCGTATTAATTCCTTTTGCGGTCTTTATTGCCGGCGCGAATTACCCGTTTATGCTGGAATGGGACGACAGCGGACTTATTACGGAAAATACCCGGCTGGTTCCGTCATTCGAGAATTTTAAGTACTTTCTAAGCGACGTCACCTTTACGCAGATGATTTTTTCACCGGCACTGATGTATTCGCTGATGCTTGACCGCTGGCTGTTCGGCTTGAACTCGTTCGGCTA
The DNA here is from genome assembly GCA_903840185.1 of uncultured Lentisphaeria bacterium. Lineage (GTDB taxonomy): Bacteria > Verrucomicrobiota > Lentisphaeria > Victivallales > Victivallaceae > CAIPAT01. The sequence continues at coordinate 1,709 of CAIMFA010000016.1, forward strand.
TCATATCCATAACATATTACTGCACAGCATCGCAACTCTGCTGCTTTATGGAATTGCCCGGCATCTTGGAATAAGAGGCTGGATTGCTTTTTGCATCGCTGTCCTGTGGGCAGTTCATCCGCAGCGGGTGGAATCAGTAATATGGATAACTGAACGCAAAGACGTGCTGGCAGGAGTCTTCTCCTTCGCGGCCATGCTGACGTTCATGCGGGCTTTTGACCATCGAAAAATACCTTACTGGGCGATAATCCTGCTGCTGCTGGCGATGGCGACCAAGCCTTCGACTTTGACATTGCCGGGAATCATGGTGATTTATGCATTATGCAAGCAGCGGGAATGGAGTATTATTAAATATATATGGCCTGTTGCGGTGGCGGCGGCAGCATTCTACGCTTACTCTTACGCGGTCTGTCATACGAATCTGACTGGCATTGCCGAAACAATGCCGCGATTACTGCTTGTGCCGCTGCATAATGCCTGCTGGTATCTGATCACCGCGGTCGTGCCTTTTGAGCTTAATCCGATTTATCCACGAGCAGGATATGATCTTCATACATGGTATATTTTAATAGCCGGTGGAATAATAATTACCGCCGGTATAATAGCGGCACTTAAAAAAGACCGCTTATTTTATGTACTGCTTTTTGCCGGTGCGTGGCTGTGCTTTTTTCTGCCGGTAAGCGCAGTCATAGTGCGTTTCAGCAATACAGACTATTGCGACCGGTATAATTATCTGCTGTCGGCCGTGTTATGGACCGGTGTCGGCCTGCTGGTTGAAAGGTTTGTCAGGAACGGACATGAGTCTTCCAGAAACTCAAGGCTTGCCGCCGCTGGTTCAATTTGTATTGCCGTTGTATACATATTTTTGACTGTAAGTTATATTCCGGCCTGGCGTGACACCAGAACACTCTTTATGCGCGCGCTGGAAACACCTTACCCTAACGCTAAAGCCATTGAAGGGCTTGGCAGAGTCGGGTTGCGCCGGAATGATCCGGAAATCCTGGAACTGGCCGGAAATATGTTTATCGGCTTATCCAGAGAAAGCAATAATATCCCGCTGTCCGAAGATGTGAAGAATCCGGCGTCAGATTATTATACCGGCGTATTCTATTCCGGCATGAGTCTGCTGAAGGCGGATAAACCTCTGGATGCGCTGGGGGTGTTCAGGCTCGCAGAGGCTGCATATTATAAAAAAGAGCTGCGGCTGTATGCCGCCGATGAATATCAATCATTTCTATGGAGCTCCCTGGCGTCATGCTATCTGTCTGCCGGCAGACCGGACGACGCGCTGCGCTGCCTTAAGGTTCAACAGCAATTGCTTAAGCAGGAATCGGCCGATGCATATTTCTGCAGCGGCTTGATTGCTTTCCTGCAAAAAGATTTTCAACAGGCCAAACGCGAATGGGACAAGGCGAATTCGCTGCGCCCCGGTGACACAGGCATTCAGTATAACCTGAAAAAAGTTGAAGCAAAGCTCAGCCATACGGATAAAACTCCATAAATATCATTGATTTTTGATTAATTTCTGATGTC
>CAIMFA010000017.1 GCA_903840185.1 uncultured Lentisphaeria bacterium
CCCCCTGCCCGGCAGAATTCCAGCGCCTTTTCGAGGATCGAATAACGTATTGACGCCATGTCAGGAATAATGAGTACCCGGTATGCCTCGCCGGACACCCGCAGTTCCCGGCCGGACACCTCGCAGCGCGACAGTGATTCGAAATCAATGAAGTCGAAATCAAGTCCGCGCTCGAAAAGCGCTGAACCTGTATCGAACGCCATTTTGACCGCCTCTTCAACCCGTATTTCCGCCTGGGCTGCCGCCACCGGATAGACGATTGCCACATCGCAGCGATGCACCCCCTGACTCATAAGATAGCTGATCCGCCGCAGCCAGTCCATCCATTCCGGCATATGCGCCCAGTACGGCATCCGGAAATGATTGCATGGAGGCGCCCATTCCCACCAGCCGCCAAAGGTGGAATAGTACAGGCCGTGCAGCGACAGCAGATTCTGTCCTGAAACAAAATTCTCAAAAGTCGCCCTGGTCAAGTCTCCGCTGGAAGTTCCCCAGCCGCTGCTGTGATAGCCTTCCAGCCAGACGCGCGGACGCCGGTAAAGATGCGCGATTGACGAAGCCACTTTGTTTTTTACCACGTTGTCGCCCAGGCATGGCTGGTCGCAGCCCGGCCCGGACATCCAGCGCTGGGTTTGAAAATAATCTCCGAATTCCAGCACATTTTTGCCGCGTCCGCCGTGATCGCAGCCGTAGATCATGCCGCGCTGCTCATGCCACTCGAACACCGGTTTAAAGTAAGCTTTTTCGGAGAGCTCAAGCATTACATCGTAATAGTCCAGGCGAACTTTAACGGTGAGTCTGCCGATATCAACAAACAGCCCCGGCAGCAGCGGGGGCAACTCGTACCCTTTGACCTGCATGAATTTTTCCGCAAAGCCATCAGTCCACAGTTTACCGCCGATACCGAAGTTAAGCTCGTCGGAGAAGAAGAAATTGAGGCCGCGACCGGCTTCCCCCGGCATCCGGTCTTCAAACCGCTGGAAGAATCTGGCAATAATCATCTGTCCCAGTTCCGGATGCAGCGGATCGACCGAATTGGGATTTATCTTATAATAGACCGCCACGATCCGCCACTCCCCGGGCGGCGGCGACCAGCGCAGATGCGTCCCGTCAACCTGATCCATGAGATCAACGCTCTGCCCATGCCGGTATGCCATTACGCTCAAAATATTCTCAGGAAGAGCTGTCGTAAACAATATGCCTCCATCAGCCATATAAACCTGATGTTCAAGCGAGCGTCCGGTCATTTCCGGAGCATCCGCCAAAATTTCATCCATCCACCATCCCTGTCCAACGATACCGAGGGTATAATCGCTCAGGCTGACCGCAATACCGCGCCGGTTGCATTCGCCCGCCCACCATAAAAACAGCTCCCACCAGGCTTCTGAAAACAACGGTGGATCGCTTTTCATGGTGAGACCGTAAGTGTGGCCGCCGCAATCGGTGTGGGCATAATTAACCTGAAGACCGCTCAGGCGGGCGGGAGTCAATTGATCAAGCTGCCAGAGCAGGCGTTCTTTCGTCAGTTTGTCGCCCACCCACCAGTAAAACGGAACTTCGCCGTAGCCGGACGGAGGCTCGTGGAAAAGTTGCAGCAGATCGTAAGTTTTAACTTGTTTCATTTTGACTTTATTCCATATTGAATTGCTGTTCTATTAATATATATTTATTACATAATTATGTAAATGTACGGGCTTGACCAGTATTTGTGCTATTTTTACTTTTTAATGGAATAAGAACATGAATATCACCGGACGCAGCTATATCCCGTCTTCAGGATTCAACAGTCCTGTGATATTTGGAATTGGAATCCGGCACCGGCGGCACGGTGTCCACCGCATTATTCCCAACGTGTTCTCGTCACAATTCATGTATTCGTTGATTTTCAATCATGATCCGGTAACCATAACCGTTGACAACCATGTCCGGATGCTGCCCGCCAATACGCTGTGCATCTGGGACGTCGCTCCGGTAGTTTATTACGGTGCGCCGCAAAGTGCCTGGCATATCTCATGGCTGCAGTTCTTCCCGGCGGCGATGGAAAAAGCGCTGAACCATTGCCGGACGCCGCTGAATACTCCGGGAACATTCGCCGATGAACTGATCATCGACCGCTATTTCATGGCCGTTTATGAAGAATTCTGCGAATACCGCGAACCCGACCTGGAACTGGTAAACAATTCCATCAACGGCATTCTGCTGGAATTCCGGCGGGTCAATGATCATCGCAATGCCGTGCGGATAATCATTCCTCCGGCTTTTCAACAATTGAAAGCTTATATTGAAAAGAACTTCCGCCGCCATCTGACGCTTGAAGAACTGGCCCGGCGCATCCATCTTGATCCTTCATACCTGAGTCGAAAGTTCAAAGAGCATTTTGGACACAGCCCTGTAAACTACGCGATTCAGCTCCGGCTGATTGAAGCGGCATACTGCTTGAAAAGCACCGCGTTAAGCATTCAGGAAGTGGCCTCGATGACCGGATATGAATCTTTCTATCACTTTTCCAAACAGTTCAAACAGCACTACGGGGTAAGTCCAAGAAGTTTCCGGAAGCAGTTGCAGCATTAGGGCAAGATGTTATCCGGAACATTATGGACATAGCCTGACTTCCCGCTTTTTACACATTTTGGACACTATGTGCAAGTTCTAAAGTTCTAAAGTTCTAAAGTGCTAAAGTTATTAATACAGTAAAATCCCAGACCTACGATGCATTTTGGACATTCTGGACAGCCGACTCCGAGACATTAGAGACCTGTTGAAGGTATCGTTATTTTGTTTTCTCATTTTCAATTCTCAATTTTCAACTTTCAATTATTAGTTTACTCCGATACATTGGAGACCCGTTGAAGATATCGTTATTTTGTTTTCTCATTTTCAATTCTCAATTTTCAACTTTCAATTATTAGTCCACTCCGAGACATTAGAGACCCGTTGAAGGTATCGATATTTTGTTTTCTCATTTTCAATTCTCAATTTTGAATTCTCAATTTTCAACTTTCAATTATTAGTCCACTCCGACACTTTGGAGACCCGTTGAAGGTATCGATGTTTTGTTTTCTCATTTTCAATTTTCAATTTTCAACTTTCAATTATTAGTCCACTCCGACACTTTGGATACCGGCTGAGCACAGCCGTATATAATTTTCAAATAACTCTAACGACAACCGGTTAAGGTTCCCGTTAATTAATTATCCCGCGCCTGCGGGATCATTTTGGACATTCTGGACATACCCTGTGCAGAATGTTTTTACAAATGGAGGGTTGTGCTCTGTCACAACCGTTTCCGATCCCGGTTA
>CAIMFA010000018.1 GCA_903840185.1 uncultured Lentisphaeria bacterium
AGATGCGGTGATTGTGCTGTACACTGGGAATCCCAGGAAAGATATATCAATCAAAATTGATCTGCCAATAATTGAAGCATCAGGAATTGACGGGCGCAGATTGACTGTGACTGATGGACATCTGTCGCTTGACGATGGTTTGGTTTTTGTTCGAATACCATTTGCGGCCTTGAACAACAGACTGGAAAAGAGCACTAGAGCAATGCAATTATTTCTGATGGCACAACAAAAGAAAATGTTACCACAATCAGTTTCTTCAATTGTCATGCGTGCGATGTTTGATGCGGAAAAGTGCGTTATGAGTAATCGGGGATACAGTATTCCTGAAGCGTCAGTGGCGGCATTGCCGCTAAAAATCAGAGTATTCAATTTGGCAGAAATATCGACAATGATTAATTTTCAGGTTTCGATTGCAGCCGCAGGCGGTGAAGCAAAGATATTAATAAAAACAAACAAAGAAATTCCGCAAAGCGGCTTTATTGATATTGATAATATTGTTGATTTGTCGAACACTGCGTTAGCCACTTATGGTGAGCTTGATGTAACCATTGATGCAGTCGGCGAAAGTAGTGGAACGACAATTGCGGATCGCCTAGTCATTCATTTGAGCAAAGCGGTGACTATGGATCATACACTTTCCCGTTTTTCTCAACAAATAAAATTGCCAATTAAAGAATTGCACCGTTGGAATAAAAATCATGCAACTGGGGCGGAAGCTGTTTTCAGTTTATTGTCGGATGGTGTATTTCAGGCATCAATAAATTTTTCTGAAAAATGTAAAGACCGCTGGGCATATCCTCAATTCTTTGGATTGCCGGATGCGTCAAGAATGGGAGGCATTAGTTCTGTAGTAATCAATGCTCGGGTGCTTAAGCCTGCTATTCTACGTATGTTAGCGGTAGAAAAAAATGGGGGACGGTATATTTATATGAATCCAATTGCTCCTGCCGATGGAGAATGGCACAGTGTCGTTCTAAACTTTGATGCTTTTACGTTTTTTGATGGTTGTATCAATCCGAATGGTAAGGTTAATTTGATGAAACTTGATCACATTGAAATAGGCATTAATTCCTATAGTAATGATAATATTATTGAAATCAAAGATGTCTATTTTATTGGGGGGATAAAACCGGGAAAAAATGATTTTTAATCTTCATTGGGTAATTTTTCCTACCTCTGGAGTGGATTTGCCTTTAATATTAGTTTTTGTTTTCGAATCTCCGCCCCCCGTAGGGTGTGGGAATCCGTCCGTAATACCCCTTCGCTCTGTGGTTTGGATAGGATGGACGGGAGGATATTCTTTATTTTGCGGACCGAAATGGTGTACATCGGGGACAAAACTTCTTTTTTCGTGTTTTCGTTACTAATATCGGGAATAATGGAAAATGTTACAATACGGGGCTTTTCGCGGTGACGGATCGTCCTTATAAAGATATGATTGCGGAAATGGTCACAACCCATCAGAATATATATAATCTTTGTGATGGCAAGCAGAAGCCGTTTGGCTTCAATCATCCGAGCTTTACGGTAATACGAAAAAAAACGCTGACACCGGAAATGCCAACGGCAAAGTAATCATTGATGGACTGCCGGAGATTCCTTATGGGCAGAAAGCCCCCCGGCCATGATTGATACCTCCCGCATCGCGATCTCTGCGGTCAACGGGAAAAATGATTTGGAAGTCAGCGTTTGACTGCGGTACCCGCAGTTTTATCAAATAAGAAACGAAAGATAAAAGACAAAAGTAAAAAGATAAAAGTTTAAATCGAAAAAAAAGATTTCTCTGTGTCTCTGTGCCTCTGGTGCGTCAGGCTAAGCCTGACTTCTCTAATGATTTGAAAGGTAATCATCGTGATAACTGGGTGTCCATCACGTAGCCAACTTGGCGGCGAAAGGAGTAATCCCCAAGCCGAAGCCCGACGCGGCGAACCTGTGAGCCGTAACGCAAGTGAACTAGATTCGGCCTCGTTACACAACTTGGGAGTGACCATACTTCCGGAGACGTTGAAGTCTGCCATCGCCGGTGAAGCGACACCTGCACGCAACCGGCGGACTCCCCGGGGTGACTGTAGACAGCGCATAGGGAAAGAGAAGTCGAGGAACCTGAGAGGCCCGGCCTGGGAATAACTTCCATGCCGGGAGTCGGACGATCTCATAGTAGCGAGGAAAGGCCTAATCAGCCCGGAGCGAAGGGGATTGACTGTAAGTGTGCAACTATTGTAAACAAATGCAACCGCTTGACCCACAAGTCTGCTACGGAACGCGAGACGGCGACTATCTGGACGTCTATGACGTGCAGAATGAACTGCTGTCGGACAAACTGCATGTGTTGAGATGGAAGCTAAATCAAACATGATGAATGCTTACAGGAGAGCCGGATGCGGGAAATCTGCAAGTCCGGTTCGATGAGGGGGAGGGCGGGAATGGCGTAACAGCCTCCCGTCACTCTCTACTCTACTGGTTAAGTTTCAAAAGAGTTATATGATGGGCTGGAATGTAGAAAATCTATCTATATTTGCACAGGTCAGAGATTCAAAATAAGAAAACTTTAGTTATAACAGAAGCAAAGTAATATGCAAAACGAAACGAAGACTTATCATGTCGGGACCCTGACTTATACGAAAGCCTCGCTGGCGATCCTTTTCTGCTGGCTGCTGTGGGGGGATTTCTGCTACGTGCTGATGGAGACGG
>CAIMFA010000019.1 GCA_903840185.1 uncultured Lentisphaeria bacterium
AATTATATTTTAACACTGGATTTATTTTATTTAATTTGCATATTGTTAAACTATATATAATATTATGTTAAACAAATAAGGGATACTTTTGTGCCATGTTATTAAAAACAGTAAAAAAATATATCACTACGCTTAAGATCGGCGATAAACTGCCCAATGAACTTGAGCTGGCAGCCAAATTCAAAGTTTCGCGTGGAACTATCCGCGAGATCATCAGCCATCTTACGCTGCTCGGAGTGCTGGAACGCTGCACAAAACGCGGAACCTTTGTCAAAGCGCCGGACGCCGGCGACATTGGCGAAACCTTGAGTTTGCAACTGCAGATCGCCGGAGTAGGGTTTGAAGAGCTGAAAGAGACCCGGCTGTTTCTTGAACTGGCGCAAGTTCCGCTTCTAATAAAACTGGCAACTCCGGTTTTGATTGACCGGCTGAATGCTTTAATCGACTCGATGGAACAGTCTCTGGATAATCCGGAAAAAGCCGATGCCCTGGATCTGGAATTCCATTTAACGCTGATGGATATTACCGGGAACCGGGTATTAAAGGTCTTCTCACAGGTGATAACAATGATGTTCGACCGGAAATACCGCAATAAATTTCTAAACACAGCAGCAATCAAAAAATCCGCTGATGACCATCGCGCGATGATGAAATACCTGAAAAATGGTGATTGCGAAAATTTAAAAACATTAATTATTAATCATATCCAGCCTTTATAAAATTTGGAGGTTATCATGGCTAGAGTTTTTGATCCGGAATTGTATGACCGTTATCTGGAAGCAAGTTTAAAATATACCTTGATTCCGCCGGTGATTAATCCAGAAGTCCCGTTGCGCTACTACCCTGAAGTAGATGACTACACGATGAGCTGCGGCATGGCCCGGACTCCCGGCGGGAGAATATGGCTTGCCTGGTTCGGCAACGAGGACGGCGACGGCGCTGTAATGCTGCTGGCGCACAGCGATGACGATGGTAAAAACTTTTCCGAACCGGACTTCATTATCGATCCGGGATTCATTCCTGGCGGCGTGCATATTTCCGCTCTGGTCGGCAATCTGTGGACAGCACCGGACGGCAGATTATTTCTATTTGTCATGCAAAGCCTCGGGTTTAACGATGGACGCGGGGGGGTATGGCAGTCAATATGTGAAAATCCGGACGATGACAAGCCGGTATGGTCAACTCCGGTCAGACTCTGGCACGGCGCGGCATTGAATAAACCGACTGTACTCAAAAACGGCACATGGCTTCTGCCGGTTGCGCTTTGGACTCGCAGTCACATGTCTGTAGAGCAGGACCATCACTCTTTCTGGGGACAGAGTAAACTGTTTCATGAACTCGATGAACAGCGCGGCGGCAATATCCTCGCCTCGACCGATCAAGGCGGAAGCTGGCAGTTGCGTGGACACGTTTCCAATTTATTCGACCGCACGTTCGATGAACCTATGGTACTTGAGCGTAAAGACAGCAGTCTGCTGATGTATATGCGTGACGGTCACGGCATGACGCAAAGTGAATCGTTTGACGAAGGCAATACATGGAGCGTTCCAGTAAAAACCCCGTTTTTCAGTGCCAGCGCAAGATTTTTCTTTACTAAACTGGATTCCGGCAATGCGCTGCTGGTAAAATATTCCAACCCGTTGGAAACAGAGCGGCGTTCGCATTTAACCGCATACATATCAAAAGATGACGGTGCAACCTGGCTGGGCGGATTATTGCTGGATGAACGGTGCGATGTCAGTTATCCGGACGGATTCCAGGCTCCGGACGGGCGCATTTTTGTCCAGTATGACCGCAAACGCGAATCCGGCGAAATCCTGCTGGCGGTATTTACCGAGGATGATGTGCTTGCCGGAAAAGATGTTTCAGGCAAAGTGCTGCTGAAACATCCGGCCGTGCAGTCACGTTCCGCCAGGTTGGAGAGTTTAAATGCGCAGTGATATTTTTTACTGGAAATGCGACCATGCGCTGAGTGTAGAATCAAAAAAAGAGCTCTATTTTGCCGATAAATACTCAACAGATTCAATTTCAGCAGCCAAGTCTATCGCGCAAGATTTCCTCGGCAGGGAACCGGTTGAATTTAACCACTTGAAAGTGGACGGCAACCATTTTGCCTACTATTTCAGTGACGGCGGAACAAAGTTTTTTCTCCGTACCGACGACGGCTTGTCAGAGGACTGCTACATGCTCGCCGAAAGTGCAATCATGGAGGAACTGGGCAAGTCGGCAATGCCGGTGCCAAAGGTCTTTGCCACCAGCGTGGACTTGAAGCGCTTTCCGGTGCGTTATCAGATTATGGAGTTTTTAGAGACTCCGTCATTGAACACGTTTTACCAGCAGAATACGCTTAACTTCCGCAGCATTGCCCGTGAGTCCGGAATGTTCCTGTCCAGGCTGCATCAACATAAATATCCCAATTTCGGGTTCATTGATATTGATGTTTTGTCCGGAGAAAAGCGAATCTGCGGCAGTGACCGGACGTGGGCGGCCTACTTTAACAAGTGTTTGGACAAACACCTTGGCTATTTGCAGGATAATCAAATATTAAGTTCAGAAACAATCCGGCGGATTGAGCATATTTTCGAGCGTTGCAAAGCATGGCTTGACATAAGAGAGGGTTCATTGCTCCACCGCGATTTCGCCTAC
>CAIMFA010000020.1 GCA_903840185.1 uncultured Lentisphaeria bacterium
AATTCAGCCGTTCGTAGAACTGTGCGGATTCGTCGAATCCTTTATTGAATAATGCGAGATCGGCCTGAAGAATATCGAAGGACTGTTTTGATTCGAACGGAATATATTTGCGGTCAATCTCGTTTAATTGCTTTTCCGCATCGGCATTTCTGCCCATGCAGTAGAAAAGCATCCTGACATATTCCATTTTAGCCATAGCCAGGCATTTGGGATTTTTAATTTGAGCGATAAATCTTTTAAATTCTTTTTCGGCTTCTTCATATTTTTCACTTTTCAGCAGATCGTCCAATATAAAATCCTTGAAGTAATTTATAATCACATCAGGTTGAATGAGATTGTGCTTCTCCAGAATCCTGGAGTAAAATTCAACCGCCTGCTTTTTCATCTTAAACAGGACGACGGCGTTAGCGATAAACGCATAACCTTCGTTCTGGATGCCGATGCTTTTTTCCTGTTCCAGCGCTTCTGTGACCATCTTTGCCGCTTCATCATCCGGGATCAGCTGCTGATCAAAGCGGTAAACAACCTCAATCTGTTGCGCTGAGCGTCCATTGCCGGCTTCCAGTACCGCCGGATATTTTCCTTGCGTGAAATAATAATGAACATTGCAGCTGTTTTGCGCGAGAGTGTTGTCTCCCCAATTCCATTTTGCCTGCCCGGCGACATTGGCCTGCTTGCAGACGATCCGGTACATCTGGAGCTTTTCCAGTTGAAGCATTGATTCATTGTCCCACGAGAAATCCAGCAGCGGACGCCCCTGCATATCAAGCAGCGGCCCCTGGGCAGCGTCCAGTACCGGAGTAAACATTTTATCAGGAATGATTGTCATGTTTTTGTCGTTCGGGCGGCTGTAAGCGGCGATGGCATAATACGACCACTGATTGTTGACGTGGAGATATTCGAACCGGTGAACGCCTTTAGTCAGCTTTACTGTTCCATTATGCGCGCCGAAAAGTCCTTCTCCAACCCAGTGTCTGCCAGGCCAGGCGGCAATTACGTTATTGTCTATCAGCAGAAATGAGGCATCAGTAGAAGCTGTATAAAAGGTGTAATCTCCGTCTGCGGGAATATCGATAAACCCTTTATAGGTATGTATGGAATTCAGGTTCTGTGAATATGGATTCACGCCGGAATAAACTTTTTTAGTAAAACCGCCGAGAGATGCGCCACTTGCATTCCACAGTTTTCTGAATTCTTCGACATTGTTCACTGCGGTGTCGGTGTTGAACATTCTGACAAGATGCAGCAGCCCGGAGAGTTGCTCTGCCGTCTTCCGCTCTTCCGGTTCACGATAAAATTCAATACTGAGTTTTTCTCCAGGAGAGCCGTCAAAAAAGACTGAAATTTGACTGCCTTGACGCATCAGGACGGTAATGCCGCGCTCCTGTCCACCTGCATCAATCAGCCTGGTACTTTTTATTTCATCCGGCATGAATAAAGTCAGTTTGGCGGTGCTTCTGGTATTGTCGGACGGCACCCGCCTGCCTGCGATGGTTATTTCACGATAGGAATCAGGAATTGATGCAGCGAAAATTTGTATCAGCGCCGTTGTCCAGCAA
>CAIMFA010000021.1 GCA_903840185.1 uncultured Lentisphaeria bacterium
GGTTCCACGCGACCCCAAAACGCATCAGAAACTTCCCATGATTTGATCTTTGCCATTATGTACTTCCTTTTAGAAGAATAAAATGACACAAATTTTTAATATTTCAACTTTTATTTACGGATAAGCACTTAGTATACTGTATCACTTTATTTTTGTCAATAGCAATCACATCTGGTCCAATAAAATTTCCAGAAATAAATTGACCGGGGCGTGATCTAAAAAAAGTAAAGATCACGACCCGGTGACACAATTTCTTATATTATTAAAGTTGCTGCTTGCGGAACCAGCGGGTTTCTCCGGCTTTCATCGGAAGCGACAAGGTATTCACATCTTTGATGATTTCGCCGGAAGTAAGATCAACCAGATCGCATTTGTTCTGCCAGCGGAGGATTTTGCTGCCGTCGAACAACGCATGAATGGTGATAAAACCGTTGCCGCCGGAGGTGACGTCATTACAGGGGCCGAGCGGCTCTGTTCCGGCTTCGCGGACAATATTTCTCAATAGTTCAGGCGTAAACGCCCCCGCGATTGAAATATACACACTGGTCCAGTCTTTAAACCGTTTCACCGCCCAGCCGGATTTTCCGGTTCCAGTGATTTCGCCGAAGGCGATAGCGCCGGGATCATCAACGTATATCAGAGGTTCCTTAAACTCGGTCAGCACATTGTCTTTGAGCCCGGCAGCGATTTTATCACTAACTCCAGAAGCCCGCTACTGTTCATGATGCCTGAAAGAAAATGCAGTATGGGTCAGTTTATCGAGAACCAGACAATCACCGTGAATACGCGGATCGAAAAAATCATTCAGCGTTACCGTCGGTCTGGCATTTTCATCCGCAATGGTACTGATAGTTTCAATCTTTGCGCGTACTGAATTGACCAGCGGCCTGATTTCATTGACACAACCATTTTCTGCAATGCTGATCACAAAGTGTTGATTTTGAAATTTTCCTGATCTATTTTTCCGCATCGCTATTTCCTCTTTCCGTAAATAAAATTTCTATGCGGATAAATTGACCCAGCCAGTTGCTTTATATATAAACAATCCGTCTACATGCCTGCAAACATCGCCTATTTCAGGAGTCAAATCCTTAAGAGAATTGAAAGGTAAATCCAGGTTGATGAATCTGAGTTTAGCTCCGTCAGACACAGTGTATCCAAACGTCGTATCACAGTAATTATTCCCGGATAAATGACAATTTACGCTCATGATGGTATCCTTTTGTGTCAGGAGATTACAATCACTTGGTGCCTTAGTGGCCATATAGCCAGGCATGCCAATCTGAGTAAAAGGCATTGCCCAGTCCACAACTTTTTTCCCGTTATGAACTGCAACTAAGGGATTCCCTGTATTTTTGAAGGTACACCCGGTTATTGAGACATTCAATATTTCATTAAATGAGGATGAATCTATACGTATCACGGCTTCAAGAGTATTCAGCACGCAATTTGCAATAATTACATTTCTCAGGTTTCCAATCGCACATACTAAAATTTGTTGCGCAGATGCTTTCATTTTGCAATTGGTAATGGAAATGCTCCACGCACCGGACAATTTTTCCGTACCGGGGTAATAATTTCTATGAGAACTGCCACCTTCAATCCACACAGCGAGCAAATTCCCTGATTTCTCAAAAATACAATTATCGAATGTGATATTGTACACATCTGTGTGGTAAAAGTCGCAATCTTGAACATATCTCCATGATATGGTGTCACCACCGGCGATGATCCCTGAACCATGAACTGGTGCGACAGATGAAGTGAGTAGAATAAATCCAGCAGGATTGACACATTGGTATAATTTCCCATTATTAAGACAGAAATCACCACTGCGATATTCATTCCCGTCCGCATAATCGGCCCACGAGCCAGTGTATATCAGGCAAGTACGTCCGAAGATTTCCTTGTATTGATGGTCAGTTACATTTGAATAATAAACATTATAAACGTCTCCAACTTCCACGACCGTGGATGGATAATCAGTACCACACAGGGACATCCCGTCATCATATGTTGTCAAATCAAGATTATTAATAATAGCATCATGCCCGTTATTCAACTTTATGCCATCTTTATCTCCGGCCAGCCTCATGTTGTCAATGTATAAATGCTCCCATTTCACGATATAAATAAGATACTGGCGCGGACCTCCATCCAGGCAGACAAAGTTTTTGATGCTTAAATTTTTTATGCAGAAAAATCCCAGCTGCGCCCTCAATCCATAAACAATAGCCGGCATTTCTTCATAACCGTTCACGGATATCTCCAACCCGTCAATTGTGATATTCTCATTATATTCCCTTGTCAAAGCCCCCCTGTTCAACAAAACATTGCAATAGGACTTGACTTTCTTGAAGATAACCCCGGAAGTACAAATAAGCTTAGTATTTGAATCAAGCAAAATGGTATTATTCAGCTCATAAACACCGGGAGAGTCTATTATTATCAGGCCTCCGCCTGATAATGCCGTTTGTAACGCAATTACATTTTGATCCGCACTGGCTGTTGGCAAAAAACCCAAAGTTTTAGGATTTTTAATAACCTCAACAGTATTTTTCTCAATACAGCTTCCGCTTATTCCACTCATTGAGTTTACCTCTATTTCATTGCTAAGATTTTTCTTGCGGCTGCCTTCCTGCGCAAAAATAAACGCCGTCATCCCGGACTTCAACTAACCATAACTTATCCATAATGCGACAGGAAATCTCATGCTTATCAGACAATGTAAATCTTGAAGGAATACCGATCGCAAACATTAAAGCCTCGCCATTCCATATTATATTTGCGTTCCCATGTCAGCCTGCTATTCTTTTATCAATAATTACCTTTCGTTGATCTCAATACAATTCTTTATCTTTAGCTCCAAAATAAATCAGTACACAAAATCAAATATCAAGTTTCTAGTAAAAAAGTTTTAATTTCAAATGGTTTGAATTTGATTTTCTCCTCAGAAACAAGCTTTTTGCTGTTCTCGTTTAAATCGGTTTCATACAATTTAAAAGCATCAAAATTCACTTTTAATTCAGCATCGGCAGCTTTACCGGCGCCTTCATACAGTCTGACAATCCAACCATTGCCGCTTTCCGCCATTTTCAATGCTGATAACACGATATTCGATGGCGAGATCGAAATGATTTGCGTTGTCAACGGATTTTCTTTTACCGGTTGTGCGGAGTTGAATCCCGATATCTCCTGATACATAGCCGGATTGTTCAAGGCCATTCCCAGTTCAATGGCTTGAGAAAGATCATCCGCCTCATGTGGAAGAAAATCAAATTCGTACACATGAGTCCGATTTTCCGCGGAAGAACCGCCGGGGAAAAAGTTGCTGGCTTTTTCGGTTGGACTGCGCAATATGCTGACGATTATTCTATCGCCAACCATTTGATGTCCGGGTGTTCCATTATTTGCAATGGCAATCGCGTTCTTTCGATCTGAATAATCAACCCAGTTCAACGCCGGCCAGTCGCCCAATGCCGTTTGGTAAACATTGCCGGGTAATTTTTTAAGGGTATTGCGATATTTTACCGGAACCTCGAAATATGGATTACGTTTTGTGCAACCAAACGGAATTTCGTAACAGGCCTCTGCTTCGTCAGGGTTGATGTTGAGCGGGAAAGACAGAAAAACTTTGGTGTTTTGCCCTTCCCAGTCAAGAGTAAGTCTCAATTTGAAATACTTTGTTTCTTTGGGGAAAATAAATTCCTTCTTCCATGTCAAGCTGCCGAAACCGTGCCAATAGTTGAAATTGCCGAAACTCGGTTTATTCGGGAGAGCATGGCCATTGAAAACTATTTTGGTGAATACATTTCCCTCTTCAATCCTTGACAGATATTCCTCCTGGTATTTTTTACCATAATACGGACCAGTAAATTTTTCTCTCCATAAAGTGCCTTCATCGTGCCTGAAAAGGATTTCCCCAAAATTGTTTAAAAATGAATTTCCGCCCTGAAATTTCGGTTGAATTTCAAGCAGTGAGTCATTGATTTTTATACTGAAATTATCGGTCTGCAAAAGGTAATCTTTTTCCCGGGAAAAATCATTTATGATTTTTGCGTTATCAATGCGATGCGGCTCTGTCCGCAAAAACTTAAATCCAACTTCCGGCAGTTGATGCGTAAAACAAATCTTATCTCCATCGCGTTGGACTGGAATTGCCTTGTTGTTCTCATCAAAGATGGCTATTTCTGATTTTGAATCAACATTAATCATCCGTGTCGAAACATACGTCAATGGATTGAAGAGCAACAGCCCAGTTCCGCCTGGCAATGCAGCATTGCCAGTTTGTTGCAAAGTAGAACTTATCAGGCGATGAGTCTTGATTTTTACGTCAACAAGTTCTTCCAGCAATTCATTATAA
>CAIMFA010000022.1 GCA_903840185.1 uncultured Lentisphaeria bacterium
AAGCACGGAGCTGAGATTCCTCCTGAATTTAAAGATGTTATTACTCCGGAATTAATGGTAAGATCGAAAAATTATACCATTGCCAAAACAAAATACTGGGGATACTCCACCGTATTTAATCAGTTGATTACTTTGATTTTCATCTTCGGGATTCTGAATTACTACAATAATTACTTGTTTGATCACTTTAATTCGTTTAAAGATACCGGTGATTTCATCCTCGGCGGTCTGGTCTTCATGATGGTGCTGACTTACGCGAAGACATTTTTGAACCTTCCGCTGAATCTTTACCGGGTATTTAACCTGGAAAAACGCTTCGGGTTCAATACCATGACTTTCAAGTTATGGATGCTGGACATTGTAAAAGGCTTCGTTGTTTCCACCATTCTGCTCTCAATAATGATTGCCGGCGCATTCTGGCTGATTGATAAACTGCCGCATATATGGTGGCTGCCGGTCTGGGGCTTTTTCGTCGTATTTACCATTTTCGTGATTTATATTTCCCCCTATGTGCTTGAACCGCTGTTCAATAAATTTACCCGGATCGAAGATAAAGAGCTGGAAAAGGAAATAGAATCGGTTCTGGCTAAAGGCGGGATTACGGTCCGCGGCGTTTACCGCATGGATGCTTCGAAAAGGACTAAGCACTCAAATGCCTATTTTACCGGAATCGGGCGGGTCAAGCGGATTGTGCTGTTTGATACGCTGCTGGAGCGTTTGAACAAGGAGGAGATTCTGGCGGTACTTGCCCATGAGGCCGGGCACTGCAAAAAACGCCATGTCTTCAAGAATCTGATTATTTTTGAAGCGCTTACCGCCGTCGGCGCATTTATTGCGTTTCTGATGCTGAAAAGCAACTGGCTGACGCAGGTATTCGGGCTGACGAATGACACTTTCTTCGCAAAATTTATTCTGCTCAGTTTTGTCGCCACGATCGTACTCTGGGGAATGCCGCCGTTTTTCAACTCAATTTCCAGGCATTTTGAAAAGCAGGCGGATAAATTTGTCGTCAGGATCATCGGCAGCGGCGAAGCTCTGGCATCGGCGCTGGTCAAGCTGTCCGCCGAAAACTTATCCAATATCCACCCGCAGAGACTTTACGCTAAATTTCATTACTCGCATCCGCCGCTTTTGCAGCGGATTCGCTATCTGAAAAGGTTTCAGGCGGCAGAAACGAAAAAGTCTTCGGATTAATGGTTTATTTAATCAGTAATTCGCGTTTGACTTTGATGACGACCTTCTTGACTTCCATCTGATTTTCGCCAATTGCGATGCACGGCATGTGGCCTTCACCGGTATACAGCAGCATGAAATCTCCGGGGCAAAGCTTTATCAGAGACGATATTGCAGGGGCATGTTCAAACAGCTCACAGTCTTTCTCATCGCTATAGGCGGATATTTCTTTCAAGCCGTTAATCGCACTGATGCCGATTATTTCTGTTCCGCTGATAACCGCCTGGATGTCTATGTATTTGCGATGGGCTTCCATTTTGCCGCTGTTTAACAGTTTGGTGGTATATCTCTGTACAAGCGCATAAATATCATTCCCGCAAAGATCGTAGCGTTTGTCTTCAGTTTCCAAAGTTACGGTTTTGATGAAATTAAATGCGGTCTGAAAGACATCGGGTGCGATGGCGGAATAGGCTTTCCAGTTGATGCAGTGATCTGAAATCATATGTTTCCTCATGTTTTTATATTATTTAAGGGGAAACAATATATACTCTGCACGGCTGAAAATTCAACTATGGATTGCGAAGATTTTGAGAATTGGTTCGTATTCTTCGAGGCTGCCGATACCGGGATATCGAAAGCCTCGAAGAGTGCGAATCCAAAATAAAAAGATCGCAACCGCTTTGCGGTTAGTGTCTTGCGGCTGTATTTTCCCGCTCATCCTTCCGGC
>CAIMFA010000023.1 GCA_903840185.1 uncultured Lentisphaeria bacterium
ACGCAATTTTCTCCTCTTCATAATTACTCCTCTAAAACACTTGGAAACCTAAACCTCAAACTTCTCTTCCAAGTTTTCCTCTCCCTTGTTAAAACCGGTTCTGGCATTATTCCATTCAGAGGTTACAGTATTTCAAATTCAAACCCGTGACTCTGGAGGCATAGATGCCGGAAAAAAGTATAATTCTGATAGACGCATACGCTCAAATATACCGCGGATACTACGCCATCCGCGCACTGACCAATTCCAGGCAGCAGCCGACAAACGCGGTTTTCGCCATGGCCAAATTCTTCCTGAAAATGTACCATGAAGAACACGCCATGTACGGGGCAATCGTTTTCGACGTCGGCAAGCCGGCCTTCCGCCTGGCCCTGGCGCCGGAATATAAAGCCGGACGTCCGCCCATGCCGGAAGACCTGCGCGCCCAGGTGCCGTATATTAAATCCTTAGCCGAAGCCTTCGGCTGGCCGATGCTGAGCAAGGAAGGCTATGAAGCCGATGATTTGATTGCCGCCATCGCCAATGATTTCGAAACCTATCCGGTAAGGTTCGTCAGCGCCGACAAGGATCTTGCCCAGATTGTTTCCGACCGGGTAAAAATGCTGATCCCTGACCGCAAAAACTCCGGTCTGGAAGTGCGCGGCCCAGAAGAAGTCATAACCAGATTTGATGTCTCACCCGGACAGATAGTAGATTTCCTTTCACTAATCGGGGATAATTCCGACAATATTCCCGGGGTCGCAGGCATCGGACCAAAAACAGCCGCAGCGCTTATCAAAAAATTTGGTTCCATCAATGCCATGCTGGCGGATATTGAATCCGTGGAAAATGAAAAAATCCGGGAGAAAATCAGGAATTCGGCGGAACTTCTCCGCAAAAATATCGAACTCATTACATTGAAGACCGAAATTCCGGATAAACCGTGGGATGCTATCGAAACTCTTTCCATGAAAACTCCGGACTGGAACAGAATTGCCGGAATCTGCCGGGAACTGGAACTGAGAAGCATCTTGAAGGAATTGCCCGGCGGAGAGCCGGCAAGCGCCCCTGCCCCGCTGGAAGACGACTTGTTTTCCGCCGTGCAGGCAGCAGCGCCGGAAAAAACGGACAATCCGCCTGCGGCAAAGTCCGAAAAGTACGCACCTGATCTGTTCGGCGATCTCTGATGCAGAATTTATCCGCTTTTAATATTCTAATTGAACAGGAGAGCTTATTATATGAAATTCAAGATTTTCCGCACCGCTAAAGCACGCAGTGAACGTATGAGCCGGCTGGCCGATCCGGCTCCGGCTACAGATGTATCTTATACTATTCCGTCAATAACCGTTGACGACCGGGTGAAATACCAGACGGTCGCCGGATTCGGCGGCGCCTTCACCGAAGCAGCGGCTTCAACTTTTTACAAAATGGAACCGTCCCTGAGAGAACAGATCATTAACGCCTATTTCAATCCGGTTGACGGTATCGGCTACAATCTCTGCCGCACCCATATCAACAGTTGCGACTTTTCACTGCTGAACTACGCTTATGATGAGATTGCGGACGATTTTGAGTTGAAACATTTTTCCATCGCCCGCGACCGCCATGCGCTGATCCCGATGATCAAGGAAGCTTTACGGCTGACCGGCGGGAATATGTGGCTTTTCGCTTCGCCGTGGAGTCCGCCGGCCTGGATGAAAACTACCGGCATGATGAACAAAGGCGGAAAATTGAAACCGGAATGCCGTCAGGTCTGGGCGGAATATTACTGCCGCTATATCCGGGAATATGAAAAGGAAGGAATCAAAATATGGGGGCTGACTGTTCAGAACGAACCGGAGGCGACCCAGTCCTGGGATTCCTGTATCTACACCGGCGAAGAGGAACGCGACTTCGTCCGCGATTATCTCGGCAAAGCCCTGCATGACGCCGGTTTGCAGGACGTGAAACTGATGATATGGGATCATAACCGCGACCGGATGTTTGAGCGGGCCAAAGTCGTTTTTGACGACCCGGAAGCCGCCAAATATGTCTGGGGTACCGCCTATCACTGGTACTGCGGCGATTTTTTCGACAATGTTCAGCGCGTCCACGACGCCTGGCCGGATAAACACCTGCTGTTTTCGGAAGGCTGCCAGGAAGGCGGCCCGCATTACGGCGAGTGGGAACTCGGCGAACGCTATGCCCGTTCGATGATTGCCGATCTCAACCGCTGGACGGCGGCATGGGTTGACTGGAATATACTGCTCGACGAAACCGGCGGCCCCAATCATGTCGGCAACCTCTGCAGCGCCCCGATCATCGCCGACACCGTCAACCAGGTGCTGAATTTCCAGTCGTCATATTATTACATCGGCCACTTCTCCAAGTTCATCAGCCGCGGCGCGAAACGGATCATCGCCGCCGCCACCAAAGACGAACTGGAGACGACCGCCTTTGTCAATCCCGACGGCAAAATCGTGACGGTAGTGCTCAACCGCAGCGAAAAAGAGATTAAATTCTGTCTCAAATTCCGGGATGAAGCAGTAAACGTAACCAGTCTGCCGCGCTCCATCATTACGGTGGAAATAGAATAATCAGGCACGCACAAAGCAGTCAGCCGTTCGTCTTATCTTCAGGCGAATCGGTTGACTGCTGTTCAGCAGAACCTTTTACAACTATCCGCAGTATCCACCAGGCGCAGAAAATGCATGGGATACACAACAATAATGCTATACTGCTACGAAACCATAGAGGGCGGGGTTGTGAGCGTCCGAAAAATAATCCATGCGTTACAGTCTCAGCAGGAAATGAATTAATCGCAGCCCACGCCAATATCAGGCAGGCCAAAACCGCCACACTCAAACTAATCTTGTCGCGGCTGCATTTTGAGAGAAACCAAATCGCGCATAAGCTGATGGCAATACCGGCAGCATAGACAGCAGTACCCAAATCCAACCTTGGAGACCAGTCAAATAAGTTCCACTGCAGATTCAGTAGCAGCACTGAATACAATAGCGCGGCAGCAGCAACCAGCCATCCGGCGCTCAGTACGATTGATCGCATTATTTTACGGACTTCAGATCCAGCGGCATGATTTTTTTGATTCATTTATTTTCCGCCCGGCCTGGGCATGTCTTTTTCTGCTTCGGCGGCAAACACGATTATCCGCTGCCCCAGAACTACGCAGTTGAAGAGGGCGCGCCCGACCTGGTCACGGGTCAGGAATGAATTGGAACCCGCAGTCTCATCGAGCGATACCACCGTCTGGTTAAGCACATCATAGAGTTTGAAAGAAAGCGATTCATGTTCCCAGGCTTCCGGATTGGTCAGGTCAATATCGGATGAGCAGCGCATCAGGAACTTGCCGTGTTCCAGATACGCCCAAACTTCGTTCGCCACCGGCGACAGCGGGGAGATAAAAGTTATTCTTTCTCCCTTGAGTTTATCCGCCGGCGTCCTCTTCAGCAGCACATCGCTGAATTCCTTGCGGAAGGCTTTCTTAATCCTCTCATAAAGCTCCGGCGATGGGAATTCACACTTGTTGCGGGTCTTGAAAAGATAACTTTTCATCTCTTCAATGTTCAGCGCCACGGAAACACATCCGGGGGGAATCTCGAAATCCTTGACATATCTGGCGACATTGTTGATCTTGAAACCGTTGCTTTTGACATTGACATCGATTTCATCGATCCGGTAATCGGCCTTCTTCAATTTCACGACAAGCTTGAATGCCGGCATAATTATTTCCACATACTGGCTTTTGTCACCTTCGTCCAGTTTCATATCGAGTACCCGGACAAGGCAGATCAAATCCGTTTTTTCGGTGATGCTCTCAACATCTATCTCGTCCAGATACCAGCGGTAAAGATGTCTGGATACTTCGTACAGGAAGGTTTTATCAAGGACTTCAGATGGAACTGGTTTTGAAGATGTTGCTTCGGCTTTCAGCAAACCTGACGTCAGCGCCAGAAACAACAGCAGCAGTAGCATAATCAGTTTTTTCATTTGCCATTAACCTTTTTCTTGAGGGTGTAAAAACGGTTTCCACCGAGCGATCCGTTCAGCGAATCCGGGATGAACACGAAATTTCCTCCGGGACGGTAATAGTCCTTATCAGTCATCCATGCATAAGCGCGCCCGGTAACCATGACTCCCTTGATGATTTCGAGTCCGGCAAAACGGTCCGCCTGTTCCATGCCGCCTTCAATATAAGCTGTCGCCAGTCCCTGCCCGTAATTGAGCAGTTCGGCGAATTTTCCCGGCTTGCCGTTTTTGGTTGCGATGAAAGAGAGATATTTGAAGCGTTTTTCAACGCGGGGATTCATAACGGCAACGCCGTGCTCATCACGGAAAAATCCGTCGCACTGGCCTTCCGCGGTTATTATGTCAATAATGTCTGACGATTTGACGTTGGCGATATACTCCTGTCGGTATCCAGGCGGAATGCGCTGCCGCCTGCAATCAATCACCCATAATATCTGCGTCATGGCAATCTTGCTGTCCTCAACACTTTTGTAGTTACCCTCGCCCGGAAACGGGATCTCGTTAATGAGCAGCCGCGCAAGATATCCGGCAGCAAACTCATCATCTTCAGCCTCATCTTCATTTCCAGCCATGACAGCAATGCAAAAAGGCAGAATTACTAAAGCTAAAAGAACTGAAACGAAGTTTTTGTTATTGATTTTCATGTGACATCTTTGATAAACAATTTTGTTTAAAGTTCTTCTTTCTGTTTTTTATCCACCTCAAGGCAATAAATAATAGAGCTGAAATAAAAATAATGGCTATCACTACTGAAGCTGTTATAATCTCAGAGAAATCCTGGATCCCAGCCATTCCTAAAGGTCCATAATCTAGTTTTTGACCAAAATCTTTATCGCGGGCATATATTTCGGCAAGTATCGGATTCAGAAGGTCGGCACGATCGACATAATGCTTTTCATCAGCATAAATTACCATTTGACGATTACCATCTTTAATAGCCACTTCATATCGCCCAATGTCACAGCAATACATTCCCCATCTGCGCTTAACTTTGATTTCAGTGAACTTGTTATCGTATAAACATTTAAGCAGTCGTCTGAATTTTTCTTCAGAGAACGGGATGCGTATAATGCTTTTATCTCCCACCTTAAGAGTTGCCTCCCCGTCACCCGAAAAAAATGCATGCACATCACAATTACCTAGACTGAATCCCCCAGTCCATGAGTAACTAACCGATGTCCCTTTCAAGCTAGTCCGTGCCTGAATTTCTGCAAGATTAACATCCCGCATGGCAGTATACCACCAACATAAACCTATTAACGCAATACACAAAACAATAAGGAATATGACTATACTTCTTTTCATGTTATATTTTTGCTATTGGTTTAAATTCAATTACATCGTGTGACTCCGAAATCTTCAGCGACCATTCCTGCAAAATGGAATCTCGTTTGATAGTTCCGCCGAATTCCCCTTGCTTCCAATAATCGATTCCAGCCCAAAGCAAATACACGTTCCGCAGGTTAGTCCACAAATATTTTGGTGGCT
>CAIMFA010000024.1 GCA_903840185.1 uncultured Lentisphaeria bacterium
ATAATATAATATAATATAATCAAACTGAATAAGCTTTGCAATCTGCGCTCATCCAGATGAGACATTTTGTCAATGGCCGATCCATTATCTGCGAGACAAATTAACACATTTAATATAGGTTGGTTGCGCGTTTTATTGCCGGCGCGGTTCGTTTATATCCATATTTACCCGCGAATGCATGCAACTGCCCGACAATGCGGACGCTGTCCGTTTTCTTATACTCATGCGGAATTCCAAATGAATAGTTTTATGAAAACCTGATTCCTGGATAAAATGGGTTTTGCAGATTGAAATTCCATGTTTTTCATGCTAGATTTATGTTTCACAGTAATTGGCAGCAGGGTTTAAAAGATATTAAACGGTACTGAAAACTGTAACTTGGGATGGGGAAATATTATGTCATTATTCGGTGGTGGAAAATACACAACGTTGCGGATAAGCCAGCCGGGGAGCAAGAAAAAAGACTTGCCTGAAGGTTTATGGCTGAAATGCAAAAAGTGTTCCAGGACTGTTTATAAAAAACAGCTTGAAGAAAACCTTTCCGTATGTCCGTTTTGCTCATATCACAGCCCGATGAATGCTCCTGAGCGGATCAAGCTGCTTACGGACGAAGGGTCATTCGTGGAAACTGATGCAAATCTGCAATCAGTTGATGCTCTTAACTTTACAGATACACAGCCATACACGACCAGATTGGCGGCCAATAAGGTTAAAACCGGACTTAATGAGGCGGTTGTCTGCGGACTTGCCACTCTAAAGCAGCGTAAATACGCTCTCGGAGTGATGGATTTTCGCTTTATGGGAGCCAGCATGGGTTCAGTCGTCGGCGAAAAGATCGCCCGCCTGACCGAGAAAGCCACTGATGAACGCATTCCCCTGGTACTGGTTACCGCCAGCGGCGGCGCCAGAATGCAGGAAGGTATCCTGAGCCTGATGCAGATGCCGAAGACTTGCGCGGCGCTGAAGCGCCACGCCAATGCCGGACTGCCGTATATAGTAATTCTGGTCAATCCTACTTACGGCGGCGTCACTGCCAGCTTTGCGTCTCTCGGCGACCTGATTCTTGCCGAGCCCGGCGCGATGGTCGGCTTTGCCGGCCCCCGCGTAATCAGGGAAACCACCAACTCGAAACTGCCGGAAGGTTTTCAGACTGCGGAGTTTCTGATGCAGAAAGGTTTGATTGACCGGGTGATTGAACGAAAAAATCTGCGGGATGAACTCGCTCTTTGCCTTGAATATTTCGCCGTATAGTGTAATGTTCACCTTTGCGATTGCAATTTGATTTTTTGCGTCGCCGGTCCGGACCCTATGCGCTGGTGTCGTGCTAACCGAGTCAGATGGGGAACCAAGCAGCTCTACGCAATGATCCAGGTGCTGTAGGTAATCTGGTACCGGCGACGCTCTTTTTACCGTTAACAGAGTGTCCATAAATCAATAAGGTTTTGAATATGAAGAGAGTAGATGGTCGCAGCAACGATCAGTTGAGAAAAATAAAGGTTGTCAAAGACTATTTGACGCATCCGCTTTCATCGGTTCTGATCGAAGCAGGCGGGACCAAATTGATTTGCGCTGTATCACTGGATCCCAAAGTTCCGCCCTGGATGAAAGCTCAAAGAGTCTCCGGCGGCTGGGTGACCTGTGAATACGGCATGATTCCGGCATCAACTCATGAACGGGTCAAACGCGAAGCGGCCAGCGGCAAACAGAGCGGGCGGACCATGGAAATCCAACGCCTTATCGGCAGAAGTTTCCGTTCCGTTATTGATTTAGAGAAGCTCGGACAGAATACAATCAGTATTGACGCTGATGTAATTGATGCTGACGGAGGAACCCGCTGTGCGGGTATTACCGGCGCGTCTATCGCCTTGCAGCTGGCATTCAGCAGCGATCTCTGGAAAAAACAGTTCGGTGCATCGCCGATGCGCGAGAATGTCGCCGCCGTAAGTGTAGGGATCGTTAATGGCGAGCCGGTACTGGACCTTTGCTATGAAGAAGATTCCAATGCCGAAGTCGATATGAATGTCATCATGACCGAATCCGGTAAGTTTGTGGAGGTACAGGGTACCGCCGAACGGCAGCCGTTTGACAGAAAACAACTGGATGAGCTGCTTGCCCTTGCGGAAAGCGGCCTGAAGACAATATTTGAGATACAGCGCAAAATAATCAGCGGTGTCGTTGAAAAAGAGCATGATGCTCCGAAGCGCACTCATCGCCCCGGCGCCAAACTTGGCAGTCTGGGTGATATCCTTGGCGAAGTCACGCTCTGAACTGAAACAGGAGGCCAGACTTTATGGGTGAATATCAGGTAATAGCCAGAAAATGGCGGCCGCAGCGTTTCGCTGATGTCGTCGGGCAGGAACATATTGTCCAGACCCTGAAAAACGCCATCAAGCAGCAGCGTACCGCCCATGCATATCTGTTTGTCGGTCCGCGCGGAATCGGCAAAACCACCACCGCCAGGATCTTCGCGAAAGCCATGAATTGCACCGCCCCTGAAGACGGCGAACCGTGCTGCCGCTGCCAGTCCTGTCTGTCAATTGCGGACGAAAGCAATATTGACGTCATTGAAATTGACGCCGCCAGCCAGAACTCCGTGGACAATATCCGCGATCTGCGCGACGAAGTCATGCATGTGCCGATAAACGGCAAATATAAAATCTATATCATCGACGAAGTTCATATGCTTTCCAAGCAGGCATGGAACGCCCTGCTGAAAACGGTTGAAGAACCGCCGCCACACGTCAAATTCATTTTCGCCACCACAGAAGTCCATATGGTGCTGCCGACCATTATCTCCAGGTGCCAGCGTTTTGACCTGCAGCGCATCTCCACCAAAATGATTGCCGACCGTCTGAACAAAATCGCGGTTGCCGAAAAAGTAAAGATTTCCAAAGGCGCAATTGACGCCATCGCCCGTGCCGCCGACGGCGGCATGCGCGACGCCCAGTCTCTGCTGGACCAGATGATCGCGTTTTTCAGTACCGAACTCAGCACCGGGATTTCTGAAGAGCAGGTGCTTTCGCTGTTCGGCCTGACTGCCGCTGATGATATTCAATCTCTAATTAAAGCAATGCTCGTAAATGACCGCGGCGGAGTCGTCGCTTCAATATTCAATCTGGCGTCCAGAGGCAAAAATCTGGAAACGCTGTTCAGCGATGTCTTGTACTGGCTGCGCGGCATTCAGCTCAGCCTGCTGCTGTCTAATGCTGAGGTTGTGCTTGAAACTGATCAGGAAACCATTGAATGCTACCGCAGGCTGGGTAATTCCGTCAGGCCGGAAGTGGTTCAAATACTGCTGGAAAACCTGGCTCCGGTCGGAAGAATTCTGCATGACGCCCTGAATAAGCAGGTTTTTCTGGAAACCATTATCATGAAATCCATGCGCGAAGCCCATTCAGTCAGGATTGAGCACCTGATTGAAAGGTTAAATTATATCCGTAAAGCCGGAGAACTGGAAGTGCTGGACAAGGTTCCGTCGCTTTCAGCAGCGCCTTTGCGGGCGGTAGAAATTCCTGCTGCTGCACCGATCCAGACTGCAAGCATTCCGGCACCTCCAGAAGTAAAAATTGTTCCGCCTCCACCAGTCCAGACCCCAGCTCCGCCCCCAGCCCCTGCTGTAATCCAGGAGCCTGTTCAGCCACCGCAGGTGGTGCGCATTGAGCCGGAACCGGCAGAGACTGA
>CAIMFA010000025.1 GCA_903840185.1 uncultured Lentisphaeria bacterium
CAGGATATTTCAGTAATCGGTTATGACAACATGGATTTTATTAAGTTCATCAATCCGGCCCCGGCGACAATTCACCAGTATAAAAATGAAATCGGTCTTCAAGCGGGCAAACTGCTGATGGAAATTATCAATGGCGAAAACCATGTATCAGAAGAAATAAGATTTGAACCGAAGCTCATAGAAGGCAAAAGCGTAGGTAAAATACAAACTGATTATTCGCAAACCAGCAAAACAACAAAACAGAGGTAAACAAATGAAAAAGCTATCAGGAAGCAACGGATTTAAGAGAAATTTTACACTCATCGAACTCCTCGTGGTGATCGCCATCATCGCAATTTTGGCCTCAATGCTGCTGCCTGCATTGAATAAAGCCAGGGAAAAAGGCAGAACTACATCTTGTTTAAATCAGTTTAAGCAGCTTGGTATTGCCGAAAGTTTTTATTCCAGTGATAACAACGATTACCTGACACCGGCGGAAATTGGCGACTACACTCTTCAATGGTACAATCTTCTGTATAAATATGTGCCTAAAATATGCAGCCGGAAAGACATTTACGGTATCGGAGTAACGGTTCCTATGTGTGATAGCGCATGGCGCGAAATAGGTTCACCGACATGGTATGGAACATTTCAGGTTTATAAAGCCAATGGCTCGAATAATGTGGATTACGGCGGTTACACCAGGTGGCAGTATGCGGGTTATGCGACTACTTCGGCGGGTCCGACCGATAATCAAAAATTGTACAAAAAGACCAATATAATGAAAAATCCATGCAATAAAGTAACTGGCTTCGATGGCTATTATACAACCGAATCTAATAGTGGCCATTGGGACAACTACAACAGCGGCACCGCCTGGAACCGGCACGGCAAAGACGCGGTTAACGCTTTGTTCTATGATGGTCATGCTGCGCAGTTGAAAAAAGCGGTCTTTCTCAGTACGATACCCGGGACTGATATCATTTATTGCAATTATTATTTTGTGTTGAATAAATAATTATTACACGGAACATGCGCATTAAAAGTTGCGCGTAATGAAGCCGCGCAGCAGATAATATTGAAGGCGGGCTTTGCCTGCAACTCGGAAGACAGGGAATTCAGGAGTCAGAATGGGAACCAGAAATTCATAAAACATTGGAACTGGATCAAAAACAGGAGGCCATACACTGACGCAGCTGTTTGATAAACAAACAGGTTATGATGTCAATTTTAAAAACGTTTAAAGCATAGAAGTCTAAAACAAAGACAGTAAGGAAAGATTAACGAAATGCAGAAATTGATTATTGCCTTGACCATTTTAACCTTGATAGGAAATGTTTTTGCCGACACCGTAAAACTGGAATTCCGTACGGACGGGTTCTTTGCCACGCCCGACGGCGATGCCAGACTATACTGGGATTCCGGCACGAAAAGGTGCCGTCTGAATGTGAAAGGCAAAGACGTGGTTTCATTCATAGGGCCGGCAAACGCAAGAGGAACGCGTTCCGCGTGGTATGGCGCCGCTCCGAAACTGCTCATTGACACGCAGGCTCGAAAAATCGTAATTAAGGAAGATCATGCATCCGGGAGTAACTGCCAGCTCTCCATGAGTGAAAGCGACGGCGGAGTCCTGCTTGAAATCGAAGGCGTATCCGCTGAAGACAACGCCGCTGAAAATGGCCTTTCTGTTTTCAGGATTTTATTCCCGGTCTCTTATTTCGCCGGCAGTTCCGCCTCCTGGGGGAAAGAGATGATAACTCTGCCAAAGGATTTTTCTAAAGCCGGTTCAACTTTCTTCAGCGACAGTAATGCGAAATTTCCTGTCCTGCAAATGGAAATTGATAAAAGTTTAAGACTGTCCGTCGCTCCTCAAACGGAATGCATGGATGCATATCTTTCCGACTGCCGGCTATGGGATGAGAACAACTATAATCTCTTTATCAAAATGAAGAATGGCAAATGTAGCCTTCTTCTAAAATTGAACAACACAATGGAACCGGAAAAGAACGCTGCCATATCCATTAAAAAAGGTAATCTCCTGAGTGAAGGAGCAAGCTTTGAGTGCGGCCCCGACGGATTCCTGGCTGTGAACACTTTCAGTTGGAATGACCCGATGACTACACCGGGAGAAAAACCCATATTCGACACATCCACCGCCGTCCATGGAAAGACCAGTTTAAAACTGAAACTGGAGCGCCCGGCAGACCATAATGGACGCTTCTCATTTAGAGGTGTAATTTTCAAGCGCACTCTTCTGGAGCGCGGGAAAAGCTATACGCTCTCCGCATGGTTGAAAGCGGACAGGCCTGGTATTAAGGCAAACATGTTCTGCGGAGACGGCAGTGCATGGAGCGCAGGCGAATGGAGCCCCTTTGAAGTGTCAACCGAGTGGAAAAGATACCATATGGAATTCAAAACCGGTGACTTCAAGAAAAGCGGTTTATTTTTTACATGGATAAGTCCTGCCGCCCTGAGCACGGAAGGAAATTTATGGATTGATGCTGTTCAGCTTGAGGAAGGGCCGATGACAGATTTCAAACCATCCTCGGAAATAGAATACGGCGTGGAGATGAAATCCCCCTGTAAACTATTTGAAAGAACACAAGACTGCGAGGCCGTCATCCGGGTGCGCAACAATAGTGATAAGCTTATCAAAGAAACGATGAATTATGAGATAAGCGACTTCCTGGGCAGGCAAATCAGGAAAGGCACAATGGACTTCCAGGTTGAAGCTAATGAAAATCTTGAAACGATGCTTAACCTCGGCATTCTCCCTTCCGGCTACTATAAGATGCTTTGCAAATTCCCGGGGGAGAACGAGGAGGCCACCTTCGGCGTGTACCGCCCGCAGCCGCTCACGCTGCTGCCTGACGACTGGCCGCTTGCCTGTCATGTCGATCCTTCCCCGGTTGCCCGGAAAATAGGCTTCGGAATGGTGCGCGTATTTCATGTATTTGAGTTTGCCAAAGTCGCCCCGTCAGCAGGCAGTTTTGACTTCTCCCAGACGGACAAGTTTGTGGAGAAGCTTGAACAATCCGGTCTTTCCGCAATGCCTATATTCTCGAAATTTGACTGGCCTTACTATGATCCGCTTCCTCCAATACCACCCTACGCGCAGAACAAAATAGAGGAAAGGACTTTCCTCGGGAGCAAAGTGCGGCTGGTCTGGCCTAAGATCGAGGCCTGGAAATGCTATGTGAAGGCGCTTGTCTCCCATTACAAAGGCCGCATAAAATACTGGGAGGTAATAAACGAGGCAAACTTGTACATGACCGCGGATGAGTATCTGCCATACCTGAAAGCCGCTTATGAAGCGGCAAAGGAAGCGGATCCGGAGGTTAAAATAGTCGGCCTGTGCGCGACGTCTGACTTTCAGGGGCATCCCGACAGCTTCAGCCAGCAGGCTTTCAAGCTTGGAGCCCACAACTACTTCGACCTCTTTTCCGTCCACATGTATGAGAGAACTGCTCCGGAAAGCACCATGGGACATGGTTCAGACAAGGCGCTGGAGGGGTGGCGCCGACTCCTGAAGAATAGCTATGGAAAAACGTCGGATATATGGCACACTGAGAAAATGTATATACCAAGGGAATTTGGTTATTCACAAAGGAAAGTGGCGACTCCGCCTGCATATTGCAGCAATCAGTTTGCGATTGAAAAACGTGCCGACCAGGCAAACTGGATGATCAGGGAAACACTCCTGAGCGCTGCCGGCGGAGGACATGGCAAATTTTTCTGGTTCGGGTCGTTCTATGAACCTAAGTTTATTTCGCATCAAATATTCATGCCTTACACCGAGGCTTTAACCGAATATGATGATTCGCCGACCCCCGCGCTAGTCGCGGCGAATGGATTGGCGACCGCCCTGAACGGGATGCATTCCCCTGTATGCCAAATGGAATGGGGTGAAACAATTCGCTGCGCTTTATTCAATGGAAACAAAGGAACAATGGTTGCTTTATGGTCGCCGAAAGGAAAAGCCACTATCAACATGCCGGTTGCAGGCGTGAAATATGAAGTACTCGACTTCTTTGGCGAACCCGTGTCACTATCAGCTAACATTCAAGGCAGCATTCAAATTGAAATTGACGAGTCTCCAAAATACGTCAGATTTGAAGGGATGTCAGCGAACGAATGCCATAAGCTCATAGAAAAGACTAGACTGACAGATGTATGTCCGGCTCTTATAGGATCAATGACACTTATTGAAGGCTCGCCGGCTTGGAGATTCCTGTTGACAAACCCGCAGTTGACTGCTGTTGATGCATCACTGACCCTTGCCTGTCCGGATGGATGGACATCTGCAACCGCTCAACAGAAAATAATGGCAATTCCACCTGGAGTTCAAGCCGCGGCGTCTTTCCCTGTCACCAGGTTCCCTGGCTGTTCGGAAGGAGATATCTTCACGGTAAAAAACCTTCTGGATGGAAAGTCCTATGACTTTCAATACAAATCGCTGCCATACGCATCGAAAGAGCAACTCATCAATCTGCTTACGATCCCGGAGCATGCCGTCGCGACGCGTGTCAATTCTGGAAGCATTGTTATCGACGGGAATTTCAGTGATTGGACAGAGGAGGGAAACATGTCATTGGCGACAAACGAATCCGTTAAAGAGACGAGCGGAGCCGATAGCTGGAAGGGGCCTTATGACTGCTCCATCTCCATCAGACTGCGCTGGGATGAATCATTTCTCTACATAGCTGCCCGTATTCTTGATGATAAAATTGTCTATCCTGAATCGCCTAAAGACGCTTATACCAGAGACTGTCTGGAAATATTTATAAAAACAGGCACAATCTTTCAAGGACTCTTTTTTCCCTATGACAGCAATTATTCCGGCCCGAAGGCATGGTGGATACAAAAGGCTTCAGACATGGGCACAAAGGTTGCATGCAAATTCATTCCCAATGGATACCAGCTCGAAATAGCCATACCGTGGAGCGAGCTTGCCTATCACCCGCAAAAAGGAGATAAACTCCCGTTTACTTTTCATCTGAATGATTCAGACAAGCCTGGACAATTCCGGAAAACATTGATGATCTGGAAAGGAGACGGTCTGAATTACAAATCGCCTGCCCAGTGGGGTGATTTGCTGCTAAAGTGATTTTGTGGATATTTTGCAAATCAAGGAAACAATATCTGGTAAAGTCCCCGAGTACAAAAACTGCGTCATTCCCGTAGTTGCGTGATGAAAAATGGTTTTCTTTCGTGGTTTTTTTGTGTGTTTTGTGGACAAATATATTTAGCTTTGAGGTTTTATTTTCAGGAACAGCCAGAGGCCGCCGATGAAGAGGAAGCCGATACTTAGAAAGCCGTAACAGGATTGACCGGTCAGCTCAATCATGATCGCCATCAGCAGCGGGCCGGCCACCGTGGCGAATTTGCCGAAAACATTGTAGAACCCGAAGAATTCGGCGGAATTTTCTTTCGGAATCAGCTTGCCGAAGAAAGAGCGGCTTAGCGACTGGACGCCGCCCTGCGAGGTGGCGATCAGCATGGCCAGCGCCCAGAACAGCATGAGCCGGTGGTCACGGCTCTGGAGCAGCGGGATCATGCTGCCGATAAAGGTGATAATAGTATAGATAATAATGCCGGCGGCAATAAGTTTTCTCGCGGTGTATTTTTCCGCCAGGCGTCCGTAGAGCAGGGCGCAGGGACAGGCGACGATCTGGATGCCGAGGACGACC
>CAIMFA010000026.1 GCA_903840185.1 uncultured Lentisphaeria bacterium
CCTTAAACTGTCACTCCCGCAGGCGCGGGACTTCCAACAAACCATTGTTTCTCCCCAGTCGCCACCGGCGGCCCGCCGGGCGTGCTCCCACGGCGAGGCGTTGGACGCCAAAGGCGAAATGAATAAAGCCGGTCAGGCGACCGGCGCTCCCGGGGTTAACTTCATGCCCTTCATGGTTAAACTGCCTTTTCTTATCCTGCATATCCTGGCCATCCCTGTTAAAAACATAAAGCCGGTCAGGCGACCGGCGCTCCCAGGAGGAAACCGGTTGTGACGGAGCACAACCCTCCATTAATACCTGTTTCCAGTTCCTGCCTTCCGGCTGTTCTATTGGATATTGGATATTCTCCCGCCATGCGGGATCCCGCTTTGCGGGACGGATATTGGATATTGAGTATTGGGCTGTTCTGTTGGATATTGGATATTCTCCCGCCATGCGGGATCCCGCTTTGCGGGACGGATATTGGATATTGAGTTTGGTTGCGTCTTGCACCATCCCTGTAAAAAGAAAAATCCGCCGGAGCTATTGCCCGGGCGGATATTGAAACTGAATCGCAGCGGAATTACTTCTTGAGGCTGTTCATCAGGATTGCGATCTGCGACTTCTTGTTGGCTACCTTGTTGGGATGAATCACCCCGATTTTGGCGGTCTTGTCCAGAGCGCTGAAAAAATCCTGCATGAGTACGCCGGCTTTTGCGGCATCAGCGTCCTGCACGGCGGTGCGGAACTTCTTTTCCACAGTCTTCAACGTCGTCCTTCTGGACTTGTTTCTGATCTGATCTTCTTTGCTGGTGCGCAATCTCTTCATTGCTGACTTATTTTTTTTGTTATTCGGCATCCTTAAAACCTTCTTTTATGTTTATTGAAAAATTAAGTTTCCATATCATTATTTAATGCCAGGACTGAAACATCCATGACCTGACAAAGCCAATAAACATTACACTTAAACGAAAAAAATCAAGTAAAATTCGGAATAAAACGTGTTTTTTCCGACAATAATTCATAAAAACAGGTTTTAAGAGACCATGAAACTGCCGACGGCAGATGCGATGAAATTATTCAAAAAAAATCTTGATAGTTCCAAATACTGGTTTATATTATAAAGACGAAGCATATCATATCAGATGTAGAAAGTGTTTGTGAAGTGGGTGGTGTTCGACCCGCTTTTTTTATTGGTTTTTAGTCGGGTTTTGAACGGGACACGGTAACTTTGAATACGGAAGCAGAAAGGAACAGGCCATGAGTAACGAATTACTAACGATTCTGGAATATATTGAGCAGGAACGCGGAATCAGACGGGATGTTCTGGTAAAAGCTATTGAAACGGCTTTGCTTTCGGCATCGAAGAAAAGCATCCATCCGGCAAGCGAGCTGAGCGTGCGTCTGGACCCCGACACGGGAGATATCCAGGCCTGGGCGAAACTTGAAGTTGTCGCCTCCAATCCCAACCATGACCAGCTGCTGTTTGATCAGGCAAAAGCAAAACTGCCGGACGTCAAACTCGGCGATGTGGTTGAATGGGAAGTAACGCCGAGCAATTTCGGACGCATCGCGGCGCAGACCGCCAAACAGGCGATCATGCAACAGCTGCGGAAAGCTGAAAAAGAAACTGTCAGAGATGAATTTGCCGATAAAGTCGGCCATATCGTCAACGGCATTGTCCGCCGTTTTGAAGGCGGCAATATCATCGTTGACTTCCAGAAAGCGGAAGGCGTGCTGAATGCCAAGGAAAAGATCTTCGGCGAACAATACATGCCCGGCGACAGAATCAATGTGCTGCTGCTGAAGGTGGATACCAACAGCGCGGGCCCGAGCCTGATTGTCTCCCGCACTCATCCGGACTTCATCAAACGGCTGTTTGAACGCGAAGTATCGGAAATCCACGACGGCGTTGTCCAGATTCTGGGCATTTCGCGTGAAGCCGGCAGCAGGACCAAGATCGCAGTCAAGAGCAATGATCCCAGAGTTGACCCGGTCGGCGCCTGCGTCGGACTGCGCGGCATCAGGGTTAAAAATATTACTAATGAACTCGGCGGCGAACGGGTTGATATCATCCCTTACGACGCCGATACCAGACAATATGCCATCAACGCGCTGCAGCCGGCCAAGGTGCAGTCTGTTGAGGTGTTCCCCGAGAAAAAAGAGCTGCGGGTG
This sequence comes from uncultured Lentisphaeria bacterium, assembly GCA_903840185.1. GTDB lineage: Bacteria > Verrucomicrobiota > Lentisphaeria > Victivallales > Victivallaceae > CAIPAT01. The sequence goes on from CAIMFA010000026.1 coordinate 2,156, forward strand.
CATGTCACTCCGGACCAGTCACGGCTGGCATTCGGCAAAAAAGCGCAGAATGTGCGTCTTTCTTCAAAACTTCTCGGCTGGAACATGAATATTGTAATCGACGAACCGAAGAAGGTGGAATCACTGGCGGAGAAGATTGAAAGAGCCGCCAGTCTGCTGGCTGACACGCTTGGCATTTCCAGCGCCACGGCGCACAGCCTGGTAAGCAACGGTTTTGTTTCTCTGGAAGGACTTAAAGCCGCCGGCCGCGAACAACTGTTGAGCATCGGCGTCAACGAAGAAGAAGTAAATCAAATTTTTCAGATACTTGAAAACTGAGATTCCAAACAAATTTGCATTGGAAGGATAACGGCGTGAAAAAAGTTAAAGTTAAAAGTCTGGCGGAAAAATATGGAGTATCTCCCAAGGTAATCCTGGAAGAGCTTCTGTCCGAAGGAATTGAACTTGAAGGAGCCGCCAGTGTCATTCCCCTTGATATGGTAACTCTTATCGAAGAACATCTGGATACTGTGTTCGGCGTGACCCTGATAGCTGAAGAAGAAGCCCCGGCCGGCGTAAAAGCAGTGGTGAAAGTCAAAGACAAGAAGAAACTGCCGCATGGCGAAACTGAAAAACCGGCGGCGGCTGAACTGCATTTAAAAACCCCGGTCATTGTGAAACATCTGGCTGAAGCAGTAGGGAAGAAACCCAACGAAGTCATCAGCGATCTGATGGGACTTGGCGAATTTGCCAGCATCAATCAGTCCATTACCGAAGAAATCGCCGCTAAATTATGCAAAAAATACGGTTTCGAACTGGTCATTGACCACCGGGAAAAAGAACACGGCGGCCATCACGCGTCGGAAGATGGCGAAGATACCGCTGAATCAAAATTTGACCAGGATGTGCAGGAAAACCCCGCGGATATGTTGGAAAGACCTCCGGTCGTCACTTTCCTGGGACACGTCGACCACGGCAAGACTTCGCTGCAGGATAAAATCCGCCACACCAAAGTCGCCGACGGCGAAGCCGGCAAGATCACCCAGCACATCGGTGCGTCGGTAATTGAGTTTAAAGGTAAAAAGATCACTTTCATTGATACTCCCGGCCATGAAGCGTTCACCCAGATGCGTGCCCGCGGCGCCAATGTCACCGACATTGCCATCCTGGTCGTTTCCGCCGAGGACGGCTTCATGCCGCAAACGGTCGAAGCATTGAACCAGATCAGGGCGGCGAACGTGCCGATCATCGTGGCGATAAATAAAATCGACCTGCCGAGCGCGAATCCGGATAAAATCATTCTTCAGATGCAGCAGAACAACCTCTCCAGCGAAGACTGGGGCGGCGATGTCGGCGTAGTAAGAGTGTCGGCCAAAACCGGCCAGGGCATTGACGATCTGCTGGAACGTATCCTGATGGAAGCTGAACTGCTGGAACTGAAAGCCAGTTCGAAGTGTAAAGCCAGAGGCACTGTCCTGGAATCGCAACTCGAACAGGGCCAGGGGCCGACCGCAAATGTCCTTATTCAGAAAGGCACGCTGAACGTCGGCGAAGTCGTACTCTGCGGCGAACATTACGGCAAAGTGAAAACCATGCTGAATGCAGCCGGCGAACGTATCAGATCCGCCGGTCCCAGCACCCCGGTTAAGCTGGTCGGTCTTTCCGGCGTTCCGAATGCCGGTTCCAAACTTGTTGTCTGCGCCAGTGAAAAAGAAGCCAGACTCGAAGCGGAAAAACGGACTCAGTCCAGCCGGAATGTCAATCTGGTGCAGGTGCCCACTCAGAGCCTGGAAGATCTGTTCACAAAAATGAGCGACAGCACCCAGAACATGCTGAACCTGATTATCAAGTCCGACGTCAAAGGTTCCGGCGAGGCTATCATTGATTCCCTGAAGAAAATACCTTCGGAAAAGATCAAGGTTAACACTATTCTCTCCGGCGTCGGCGCCATCACGGAAAACGATATTATGCTGGCGGCCGCATCGCATGCGATCGTCGTCGGCTTCCACGTCAGGGTCAATCCCGGCGTCTATGAGATCGCGAAAAAGCAGAAAGTGGAAATCCGGCTGTACAGCATCATCTATGAACTGCTCGAAGATATCACCGACGCCCTGACCGGACGTCTGGCTCCGGACAAACGCGAACGGGAACTTGGCACCGCCACGATCCTGCAGATATTTGAAGTCTCCAAAGGTCCGAAAGTATGCGGCTGCATGGTTGAAAAAGGCACCATCCGCGTCGGTGCCAAAGCCAGGGTTTTCCGTAACAAGGAACTCATTTACAATGGCGAAGTGCTTTCGCTGCGCCGTTTCCAGGATGACGTCAAGGAAGTCAAGGTCGGGCTTGAATGCGGTATCCGCCTCGACAACTTTGTTGATTTTATGGAAAAAGACCTGATCGAAGTTTACGACATTGAGTTACAGAAGGCCTCGCTCTAAGCCAGGAAATTATTTATGTCTAAAATACCAAGAATGGTCAGGGTCAATGAGATCCTGAAGCGGGAAATTGCGGACACGCTGGAGCGTGAAAACATCGCATCGCACGGTTTGCTGGTTTCAGTGACCGAAGTCAAAACCGCGCCCGATCTGCATAACGCCCAGGTCTTTATCAGCGTATTCGGCGGGACAGAATACCAGAAGCTGGAGATCATCAAGTGTCTGGAGAAAGTCAGACATCACATTCAGAAAGCCATCGCCAAAGATATCGTGCTGAAATACACTCCAGTTCTCGAGTTTAAACTTGACCGGAGGATTGAATCCGGGGACAAGGTAATATCGCTGATTGAAGGACTGGGACATGAAGAAAAAGAATGATGCCCTGATTGCCGGCATCGCCGAATTTATCGCGAAAACCGACAACTTCCTGATCGTTACCCATGAAAATCCCGACGGCGACGCACTGGGTTCGACTTTTGCCGTGCTCAACATGCTGCATGAATGCGGCAAAACCGCCGAAGCGCTGATGCCTGAAGCGCTGCCGGAAAAATATCTGGACTTCATTCCGTGCAATTACCGTACCGAAGTCTCGCTCTACGATTTATCCTCTTACAACTGCTGTATTATCGTTGACAATCCGAATCCGGCGCGCGCCGGCCTCGGCGGCAAAATATCGGTATCCGATATCAATATCCCGATAATCAATATTGACCATCATCCGGACAATATGCTGTACGGAAAACACAATCTGGTCATGCCCGACGCGGCCGCCGCGGCGGAAATTCTGTACATGGTCTTCCGGCAGATACCGCGCGCGAAAATCTCTCCGGCGACCGCGACACTGCTGCTGCTGGGAATCATCATGGACACCGGCGGTTTCCGTTTTGACAATACTTCCGCCAGGGTGATGCGCAGCGCCGCCGACCTGATTGAACTGAAAGCGGCACATCATGAAATTATGAAGAACATGTTCTTCTCCAAGCCCCTGCCCCAGCAGAAATTCGAGTCGGAACTGTTTACCGAACATCTGAAAATAGAGTGCGGCGGCAGATTCGCCTGGTTCTATATCCCGGAGGAGCTTATCAGCAAATATAATATTGATATGCGCAACTCCGAAGGTTTGATCGAGATCCTCCGCGCGCTGAAAGATACGGAAATTGTCGCGATCATGCAGCGGCGCGAAGACGGATTCAAAATCTCGCTCCGCTCGAAAGACCACAAATACTCTGTCGGTCAGATCGCCCGGAAACTGAACGGCGGCGGGCATGAACTCGCGGCCGGATGCATCATCAAGGCGTCAAGCCTGGAAAACGCGGGAAAAATCCTGCTCTCTCATGTCGAAAGGACGCTCCATGAGGCACGATCCTGACAAACCCCGGCAGCCGGTATTCACGCAACACGGAGTACTGCTGGTTGACAAACCCAAAACCTGGACCAGTTTCGATGTGGTGAACTTCATCCGGGCGCGCTTCAACATTCCCAAAGTCGGACATTGCGGCACACTCGATCCGGCGGCAACCGGCCTGCTGATCATCGTCATCGGCAAATTCACCAAACTGAGCGATAAATTCAGCGGACAGGACAAAACCTACGAAGGCACCCTGATCCTCGGCACCGAAACCGACTCTCTGGATATGGACGGCACTGTAACCGCCCAGGGCGACTACAGCACGGTGACGCCGGAACAGATAAAGAAAGTCGTCGCCGGCTTTGTCGGCGAACAGCAGCAGATACCCCCGATGGTTTCCGCCGTCAAGAAGGACGGCAAGAAACTCTACGAACTGGCGCGCAAGGGCATCGAAATAGAGCGGGAAGCCAAAACGATCACGATTAAAAGCATCCGCATCACCCGGATCGAACTGCCGTTTGTTGATATAACCGTGGAATGCACCAAAGGCACCTATATCAGGACGCTGTGCGCGGACATCGGCAGAAAACTCGGCTGCGGTGCCACCCTTTTCGCGCTCAACCGGCTGAAAAGCGGAGAATTCGACCTGAAGGACGCGGTATCGCTGGATACGATAAAAACCTGGGAACAGGATGAACTGGACGACAGCCTGCGCAACTTTCTACTGAAGAAAATCGCCAAAATGAACCTTTAGCAACCGGAGGCCTCTATGCTGATAGATTCCAATAAACTCGACCATGATGTCAATATCTTTTTAAATAAATCAACCGGCGCGTTCAATGCGGATGCCCTCATCGCAGGCTTGAACTACAAGTTTGAAACTCCGGAGGAAGCGGAAAGTTTCAAATCCCGAATCGTGCGCGAACTCGACGGCAATATCGAACTGTTCAAAGACATCGCCAAGGGCGAATATCAGCTGAAAAGATTATTTTTTCAGGATGGCGAATTCTGCATAACGCCGGACAAGCATGAAATTGAGCAGGGCATACTGTTTCCCGGACACCGTTTCTCAGCCTTCTGCTCGGAGGATATCTTCCCCTCGGAAGTGAAATTCACCGGCACAGACAGTAAAAAGCACCCGCCGCTGAAAGATGTCAGCGAAAAACTGGAAGACATCATTAAATACCATGTCCTGCTGGGTTCTGAGCAAATCTTCGATTTCCTGATCGCCGAAAACCAGGCCAATATGAAACTGCTGCAAGGTAAAAACACCGGCAGTCAGGTGAAGCTGAAAGCCTTTGATATAAAAGATTTCTACCGTGCCAATGACTTTGAAGAAGGCGACGCCATCGCCGTGAAAATACTGGACTGGACCAAAGGGAGTTTCAGCTTCAGCTACATCCCCGGCAGCAGCCGCAAAGCCGGCAAAGTCAAACAGTGGGTCGAGCAATACTCCGCGGCAATTGACAAAACTATTGATGATTATGAAAGCTATCTGGAAATACCCGACCAGCTGAGCAATGCGTTCTTCATCGGCGGACGGGAACTCCTGACTGCCGGCGGCGCTTCGCTGGACGAATTTTACCGCAATAACGACCATATTGAAATCAGCATGGACAACGGCCATACCATCCTCACCCGGAAATCCGATACGGATATCCCGGAGGAGGAACTGGAAGTGCCGGAGGATATCATGATCTCCAAGGGCAAAACCGCTTCAATGGATGAAATCCTGGCGGAAATCGGCATCCCGATGAAAACCCCGGAAATTGACGCGTACATTCTGGACCAGTGCTACCGGAAGGAACTCGAATTTGTTGACTTCTTCAGCCGCTGCTTCGGCAATGAAAGACTGAATTTTATCGACGATGCCCAGGAAAATGTCTTCATGAATTATCTGGAAGACCGCTGGGAAAGATTTTCGGAAAGATACAACCGTCACGCCGATGAATTGAAAGCGCCGGTCCGCGAAAAAATTCTGGAAACTGTCGAAGAGCGTCTGGAATGGCTGCAATTCCTGAACAGCATAGATATCGCCGCCGCTCAGCTCCCGGAAAAAGAGATGAAGAAACTGGCGGAAATTTCGCTGCACCTGACCACCATGCTCAATATGTTAAACTCGGATGATTATTCCATTGATGAAAATGAAGTGGAAAACGTTCTCGACGCCGTTGAAAAACTGGCAGAAACCCAGACCGGCATCATTGCGAAAATGGGCAGTTTCATGAATGTGGAAAATAAAAAGGAATAGTTAGTGCTTATAAATCTCAACAATTATGGTTTTGAGAATGCAAAATAAGTCAAAAATTATTAAATTTATTAATGTCTTTATTATGTTATGCTGCTTAAGCATACTTCAAGGATGTGCTGGTTTTCTAGTCTATACATCTGAAACAGATACTCAATCAATATATAATCCTTCGATTTCGAAAAACTATGGAAAAGTTCATGAAAATCTCAATACAAGCCCAATTAATGAATATACATTAAAAACCTACTGGGGATTACCATATAAAATAAATGATCTAGGAGGGGGCAAATCCGAATGGATTTATAGGCGCTATAGAGACTATCCATCTGTAAACGATAAATGGCGTGGGGTATTTATTTTAATCGTAATAATACCTGTTCCTCTCCTCCTTCCCACTGGAAATGAGGAAATTAAGCTTACATTAGAAAATGGCTTTGTGAAAAGTGCTTACATTGAAGAGAAGCAAGAGACTGCTTGTGGAGGACTGTTGTTTTGTTTTGGACCAGATGGTCCTAGTTTTTTTGATGCTGGATCGCGTAACAAAATCGATAATATCTTCTTTGAGGAATCGATAGAGAATTTAATATCCAAGTCTATCGAGCCTTCTCCAAAATAATTGCAACGGTCTGTTGATAACTTCATTTTCGACATGTCGCTCATTTTCATGATCTGACTTCCAATGCGGCGTATTAACGCCTAAAAATCATATTTGCCCATGCTCGTCGTAGTTCCAGCGGTCGAACGGCATGCTGATGATATCGTCACCTAAAATTTCCGCCAGACGGAAACCTTTCAGCGGCAACTGCTTGCCGACAAATTTCAGCGGCTCCGCCGGAACGCCGGCGGTGAGCTGTTTCCAGCTATTGGTCTTCGCCTGCACATTTTCCCACCACGCCTGCGCTTTCTGCCGGGCGGTGCCGTGAAAACATTCCAGGGCTTTTTCGGCTTTTTTCATGCTGGAGTCATCGGCCAGCACCAGAAAATCCGGATAATAATTGTACGTCTGGGTGATGCCGACCTGAAACGCATAGATTTCTTTCACTTCCAGAGCGCGTTTTGAGTCTTCCACCAGATTGGGCGCGACATTGAGCACATGACGGCTGATTCTGGCAATGGCGCGATGGTCGGCATGGGAATCCTGCGGCCAGTGGGTCAGCACGATTGACGGATTCAGGTCTAAGACAAAATCCGCCATGCGCCGCATGATCTCAAGTTTGTGTTCGTCCAGTTCCGCCACCGGATAGTCCCAGATGACCTTTTCGCAACCCAGTTCTTTCGCGGCGTTTTTAGCTTCGCGGATGGTGCTCTGCACGCCATCGGGCCCGAGTTCGCGAATGAAACTCCAGTTCCAGCCGCCGACCGGATTAAGAATGACGACCCGGCTGCATTTGTCCGCCAGTTTCGCCGCGATATTGGGAAATTCAGCTTCGACTTCTTCGTGATGCGCCCCGATAATCAGAACAATGTCATCCGCCTTGCTGCTTTTGCTCATTTTCCTCATCCTTAAATTATAAATAGAACGCCGTGTCGTAAATTATTTTAAGAATATACCAGTAAAAATCGCATCTGCCAAATCTAATCCGCAATTAGATTCACGACAAAAGACTTACAAGCATTTGCGCATCAGTGATCGCCACATCAATCATTCCGCGCGCCGTGGTCGTATAGATTATGCAGTCTCCGGCAGTCGAAAAGTGCGGGTGCGGATCGAGGTGATACGCCCTGCGTTCATATGCGGGTTTGGGCAGCACCGCAATATCAATGTCACGCCCGGTCGCGCGGTCAAAGAATTTCACCGCGCAATCCTCTTTATCCCAGCGATATGGCGATTCATCCGCACAAAAATACCGCGCCGCCGCATCGCAATGCGCATGGCAGAGCGAACGTTTCCAGATATGCGTGGTCTGCTCCGTCTTCAGATTGTATTCAAACACTCCTCTGTCGTAGTCAACCCAGAGAATATTGCCTTCGTGCGACCACCATTCATGACAGCCGTAACTGTTGTGCTGCACCCAGTCTTTGGGGTGCACAAGTTCAAAACGCGTTTGCGATACATTCATAAGCCAGGTACGGTGGTCGAACGGCACATGCCGTCCGGATACCCGGTCGTAGTACCAGTCTTCCGCCATCATGAACAGATCCGGATCGTGCGGCGAAAACTGGGCGTGGTTGTATTTCCGGGGGAACTCATGCAGCATCCGGATTTTCCCCGTGGCGATATCGGCCACGCCGATGCTCCAGGTGTTGCCGATTTCCGCATCGACCAGCAGTAATTTACCGTCGGCGGACAACGTCAGGTGCGTGGCAAGCCCGTACAAACAGCGCTGTGCGATATCGGCGGGGTCAACTGTGCAGACAACAACCGGTTTTTGACCGATGGTCTTTTTATAGATGTGCGGTCCCTGGCAGTAATACACGGCGTTCACCTCGGGGGCGATCAGCGGAGTTTCGGTGGAAAACTGCGTTTCGGGAAAATGAAATATTTCCGGTCTGGACGGATTCATTGACACCACACCAAGCGACTTTCCGGGTGACGGCGGAAAAGCGCAGTTAAACCACAGCCATTCGCCGTCGGCGGAAAGCGACGGGTTGACAAAATAGAAACCCTGCTGAATTTCCGCCACGCGCTTTGTCAGCACATAAGATGTAATCCCGGTAATCTTATCAGTCAGCGGTTCAAAGAAAGGATGATCAGCCAGATTATATTTCATTGGTTTGCCCTTATTTATTGACTATTCAGGAATCAATTCAATAAATATATCAGTAGAAGCGTTATTCGCCAAATCTACAATTACGTTTTCTCGGGAACTGTCCTGTGGAGCGATTAGTTAAATGCTCTTATTTTTTGCTTTTAAAAAATCTAAAAATGCCTTTCTGTGCAAATCCAGATAAGCCGATCCTATACTTTGAGCTACAGCGAAAATTGAAATAGCTACCATCATTCCTACCATTCCTCCGAACATCATTACAGATTCTATATTAAGTTTTGTTGCTTGAATATCCGGCAATATCTCTTTTTCTGTATTCCGGGCGGAATCAATAATGACAGTTTTTGTCGGACAAAAATCGGAAAACATATTTATGCAATTATTGGGCACATACCATATTGCGGTATAAAGCATAAGAGCAGCCATCAATAATAAAGGAATAAGCCCTAAACGAGAAAATCTAACCTTTCTGCAATAAGAAACTAAAACTTGCCACTGTTCCAAATTTAATTCTGCGCTGCTTGTATTGCATTGAGCTAATAATTTTTGAGTAGCGTTTTCATCTTTTGTGTTTGTTTGTCCCTCTTTGCCCTGATAGCGTCTTGTAATGAAAACGTAAAACATCGGCATCCCGACCATATTTAAAAAGATGATAATAAGCATCCATAATGCTTTTTCTTTCCAGTTCAGTCTCTTGCACACTACCGCCCAAAGTAGATAAAATGGCCACATCGCGCAGGTAACATACAGGGAGGCTTCCAATATAACTTTCATCCAATCGGGCACATCAGACGAATACCCAAAAAGCATACTCCCGATTACCCAAACCGCCATGAATGAATATGCCAGTGGCATATAAAAAGTCGGCAAGGCAATTATAACCATTGCCCATTTAGGAAGCGGCAAACCCGGTTTATTTTCAATCTCATTTTGCATTACGTTTATCCTTCAATTTACCCTGGGAGCGCCGGTCGTCAGACCGGCTTTAGGCTGTTGTTAATAAATTCATTAAAGCCAATCAGGCGACCGGCGCTCCCAGGTTGGAACTCAATTAATATTGATTTCGCCGATATGCAGCCAGCCGTCGGCATCACGGCCTGCATTCGCCATCTTTACTGCCGGGACATTCTGTCCGGGACGCACGATTGCAAGGCGCAGTTCATGCGGGCCTTTGTTCATGGTATCCGGCAGGGGAATGGAATCCTCCAGGAACTGATCATCGCCTGGCATCCAGTTTTTCAGGTTATGGGGCAGTTCGACGTCAACAGCCGGGCCGTCGCTGTCTGCCGGCGTCAGCCTGACGAGAATCCTGAAATCGTTATAACACGGAGCGACTCCGCGGTTCGTCCAGTTCTGTTCCAGCAGAAACGGTCTTCCGGCGACGGCTTCCACCGGCAGCCGTATATCTCCCGCCGTAAACCGGTATCCGATTTTCTTCTGGAATTCATCAATCGCCGGCCGCCACTCTTCGGGAATCACGGTGCTTTTAACCATAATCAGCGAAGCATGCCAGCGCAGCGCCTCGTCAAGAATAAATTTAAACTCTTTCTTTCTCTCCTGATTATACCATGCAATCAGGGTGTCACCGGGTTCAAGACATACGGGGCCGCGTTTCCAGGCATCCTGAGCCAGAGCCTGCCCCAGTCCCATCGGATACCTGCTGCGCATGTGGCTCCATTTGCCGTCGCCGATGTCGCCCCAGCTGTCCGCCCGCCATCCCGTGCCGTTCGCCACGGCGTAACGGAGCGCGTCCGTGCATCCGATAAGCATGATGAGCGGAGTCTTTTTGAACGCTTTCAGATAAATGTCAACCGCCCACCGTCTCAGGTATTCATTCCCCATCGGCTGCCCGGTACCTGATAATTATGCCATTCACCCCAGAAGCCGAGTGTGCCTATATCCATTGCGTACACCAGCGGATGCCCGTCATAGCGTTCTCCCGCCTGCGACACCAGTTTTTCCATCGAATCATGGAAGAGCGGATCGTTGTAGTCGGGAATGCAGTAATCTTTTCCGTCAATTTTATACCATATCAGTCTGCCCTTTTTTAGATACCACGCAGGCAGCAGGCCGAACTGGTCATGGGGCATCAGGCGCAGATGCAGCTGCTGCCCGCGTTTCCGCGCCTGCCCGATCGCCCGGTCGATGATGTCCCAGGCAATCTTTCCTTCCTCCGGTTCCAGACGCGCCCAGTACCAGCGGAAGTATGCAATCGAAGTATCCGGATGCCCTTCGTTTTTAACGCTGCCGTTAAATTCACTGTATTCAACTGGGCCGTCATCATGCCAGTAATTTCTGGTTTCAGTAGCATCGCCGTTGAACCGTTCGTAAGTTTCAAACCCCATTCCCGGATTAATCAGAATTTCGTCCGACTGTTCCGGCTGTATGACCTGCAAATGATCGTATGCATATCGCGGATGAACGTAGTTCGCCATGGCTTATTCCTTGTTAAAACTGTCTGTGATTACCAATACCTTCTAATCTACTTCACAATAAAGCAGGAATCAACAAAAGGATGCATAACTGCCGTTTTACGGCGTGGATTAGTATAATTTCACAAAGTGAAAATTGCCTTTAATCAGGAGACAAAAAGCTGGATATAAATTAGTTACGCATCAAAAACACAGTTTTTCGTTGACATTTTCACTATATTATAGATCAGCGAAGCATTGGCAGAATATAGAAAATGGGAAGAATGGGAGTAATGGGAGTAATGGGAGTAATGGGAGTAATGGGAGTAATGGGAGTAATGGGAGTAATGGGGCTTACACAAGGGGGTGTCCAGAATGTCCATGATTTCCATATTACGAAAGCGTATTGCACGAGCAGGGTGTCCAAAATGTTGTCGGAGCAACCGGAAACGATGGGGCCTATAGGTCTTATGGTGACCTATGGGGCATATGGGGCTTGCACAAGGGTGATATTAATTAAAGAGGCTCGCGAAGGCTGATGTCTGGTGAGTTTGAAAGTGCAGAACTCCCGGGCTAAACTTTATTTAGAAGAAGTCTTCCCAATAAGAAATTGATCTTAAATGGAGTTC
>CAIMFA010000027.1 GCA_903840185.1 uncultured Lentisphaeria bacterium
AAACTTTAGATTCGTCAAGTAAGGGCAGTTATATAAAAGTTACATTTATTTGAAGATGAATATAAGGGTATAACGAGCAGGGGGGGAAATGTTTGCAAAACTCAAAACGGCATGGCGGGCGTTCAATCACTGGCGGCGGAGCGCATTTCCGTTCCGGCTGACGGTACTGCTGATTCTGCTGGTGTTCGCCTGTGATCTGCCATGGCGGGTGATAACCCCAAACCATTCGCCTTTGATTAATGAACTGGTGTGGATTGCCTGCAAAGCTATACGCTACAGTTCCGAACCGCGCGTTCCCTCCGCTTATCTTCACTATTACCGCGCCCGCGAAAACCAGCGGCTGCAAAATGCGTTGCGCGTCCGGATACAAGGTGGTTTGCGGCTCAGCCCGGATGACCTCGCAGTTGTTAACGCCAGGCCGTCCAAGGTTGACAACAAACTCCTGTTCGAGATCGGTAAGCGCCACTGGATTATCGCTGCCGGAGTATCGCAACGGGAATATATGCGCAGTCTGTGGGCTGCATCATTGTCCATGACCGCTATGGAATTTGACAAGGGCTGGGATGAGGTTAAGCATGACGTTTTTAACACTGGAAAACTATTTGGCGGCCAGCGCGACTGGCGGCTGGGAATTGGTTTGTTCTGTCGCATATTGGATACAATTTTACCTCCGCCGTTTATTATCACAGTACCATGGTTTGTACTCTGTCTGGCACTGGCATTTTTTGCGGTCAGGAACCCGGCAAGTAAGCGGCAATGTGCATTGGCAATTGCGCTGCCGGTACTGCTGACCCTGCTATGGACTGGCCGTCATCTGATAAATATATTCAATGAGCCGCATTCTCCATATTCGGATTATTTTGTGATGATTCGTCTTACTTATATCACATATTATTCAATACTGGCGGTAATTGCCGGGATCCTCGGAATCCGGCTGCGGCGACGCGCACTTGATCGCGCGAATACGGACAAAGTTTCTGACCTGTTTAATGCTCAGTGCCGGAGTACTGCTGATACTTCATTCGTTGCAATACAATTATAACTTTAGCCAATATACATTCTGGCTCCCTCCGCCAGGCAGTATTTTATTTGATATTTCATTTAGTATCAGGTTGTTGTTTTGTCTGTCAGGTGCAGTCATGATCGGTTTTGCAATAAAATTATATTTTTATCGGAAAGCAAAAACTTAAAAATAATGCGGATTATCCGCATCTGTAATTGTCCGGCAAAAAAAGGTTATATCTATTTTTTTTACTGGGAAAAATTGATTTAATTGTTATCGCAAAGTGTAATTTCAGTTGTTGCAAATCTTGCAACAACTGCCGCAGGCGGCAAGCAATATCAGGTCGATTATTATAATCCGGATGTTATTGTATCTGTAGTGTTTTTATTGGTGGCAGACCATATTGATGTTAGCGGGAGTTAGCGGAAGACGGGACTATGAGAAAATTCGGAATTGCCGAACTTTCTATTAAACGGACCAATTTCTACTGTCTGACATCGCGGGTAAACCCTGGTTTGGGCTTTTTTATGCAATCGCTCATTTATTTTCTGCCATCTGGCATTGTCCGGCAAAAACAGGTTGCATCTATATTTCTAGACTAGGAAATAATGATTTAATAGCTATTTTAATAGGGAATATAAATTTATCGGATAGAAATTTGTATTTTAACAGGGATATACAGGATATACATGATAAGAAAGATTGTTTCGGCATGAATGTAATAAAGGTAATACATGTTTAGCCTAGAAAGACACGAATAAGCACGAAAAAATCAGTCAGCGAATTAATCCGGGGGGATACCCGCATTAATTCGCTGACTACAGGTTTTACTCTGTGCACTCTGTGGTGAAAATGGATTTCTCCGTGTTCCCGCTTTGCGGGATGTCTCTGTGGTTATATTGTATTTAGAGTCCCGGCGCAGCCGGTTAAGTTCACATACAGTCAATCAGTTAAAATAATAGCAGGTTTATTATGAAATTAAAGAAATTCGGCAGTCGTTCCGGGTTCAAGGTTAATCCAGTCAGTATCGGCGCTATGCGGTTTCCCGCGGACGCGGTGGAAGCCGTCAAATTGATCCGCTACGCCATCGACAATGGCATGGTTTATATTGACACCAGCAGAGGCTACGGCGAATCGGAGTTTATTCTCGGACGGGCGCTCAAGGACGGCTACCGTGAAAAAGTTATTCTCTCCAGTAAATGTTCCCCATGGATCAAAAAAGTTCAGGACTCGGATGACGGTTCGGCGGATTCGGTTTTCCACCGGATACAGGAAACTATTCTGCGGCTGGATGTTGAGTATCTGGATTTCTATCAGGTATGGAACGTTGACTCTCCTGAAGCCTGGAAGACTGCGGTGCGCAAAGGCGGCATGGTTGACGGCATCCGCCGCGCCATGGCTGAGGGCATGGTCCGCCACACCGGATTCACCACTCACGAGAAGCCGGAAAATTTGCTGCGTTACCTTGACGATGCTGAATGGGCGGAAGTCATTCTGGTCACCTGGAATCTGCTGAAACGTGATTACGCGGACGTGTTGACGAAAGCGCATAAGCTGGGAATAGGCACCATTGCCATGAATCCGTGCGGCGGCGGACGGCTGGCCGAGGCCAGTCCGGTCTTTATGGAACTGGCGCAGGAAGTCGGCGCAGTCAGCGTTCCGGATCTGGCGATCCGTTATGTCTACTCCAATCCGGATATTGACACCATGCTTTGCGGCATGACCCGCAGGGAAGATATTGACAACAGTCTGGCTTCCGTCGCCCGCGGCAAATTCACCGCCGCGCAGCTGAAGCGGATAAATGCCCTGCTGGATGGAAAAACCAGAGCGAAAATGTGTACCGCCTGCAATTACTGTATGCCGTGTCCAGCCGGAATCAACATTCCCGGAATGATGCATATGGCGTTTCAAAGCCGGTATTACGGTTTCGAGACCGCCGTTCGCAAAGAATATGCCGGCAGCAGCGTCAAGGCGGACGCCTGTATACAATGCCGCAAGTGCGAGAAGAAATGCACTCAGAAAATCGCTATTGTCAAGGAGCTCAAGTCTATTCATAAGGAATTGGGGAAGTAACTGGAGAATACGGGAAAACCGAATATCCAATATCCAACAAGGAATATCCAATATCCAACGGGGAACAGCCGAAATACAGGAGACAGGATAAAACCAGAAGCCAATACTCAATATCCAATATCCAACACGGAATGTCCAATATCCAACGGGGAACAGCCAACTGACGAAGTAAAGGCAGAAAAACCGAATGTCCAATATCCAGCAGGGAACAGCCTGACTTCCTTGTCTTTTGGGTTGCGGACAAAGCACGCCTTAGTGCAATTCTTTTATCTTCTTCCGGGAGTTTATTTGCATCGGATATAACGGCAGATTAATTTATCTGGCGGGAGGTTTTATGAATACTAATTGTCCACACTGCCATACAGAGTTGATGATTGCCGACGAACATGCCGGCGATATGGTGGCCTGTCCGGATTGCGGCGCTCAGTTCAAAGCGCCGGTGGCGGATTATATTCCTAAAATCTGTCCGAACTGCCGGGGAGGGGTGGAGCGGTCGCATAAAATCTGCGTGAATTGCGGCTACGATTTTGACAGCGGCCAGCTTTTGAACACCAGAGTTGTCAGGCCGGAGGAGATTGTGCCGTGGTGGCTCCATGTGCTGCGTTTTATTGCTGAATGTTATCCGGGGTTGTTCCGTCCGCTGACGCTGATCGCGTTTATCATCTTCGTTATTTTGTTTGTGGCGATAGAAATCCTGGCGCTGACGGTACTGTTTATGGGGGCGTTTGTTTCAGCATTCATGGTGGCGGTGGCGGGAATGATGGTATATGTTCAGGGGGCGGCTTTCCTGGGAACCGGGTTTATCATGGATTTGCGTAATGCCCTCGTTGAAATGCAGGGGCGTCAGATGGAGGCGTTTGTCTGGCTGGCCGCCGCTCCGACCTTGCTGATATTAGCGGGAATGCTTATCGTGTCGAAGTATATGGTGCATTGAAAATTGAAAATTGAAAATTGAAAATTGAAAATTGAAA
>CAIMFA010000028.1 GCA_903840185.1 uncultured Lentisphaeria bacterium
GAACTTTAGAACTTTAGAACTTTAGAACTTTAGAACTTTAGAACTTTAGAACTTTAGAACTTTAGAACTTTAGAACTTTAGAACTTTAGAACTTTAGAACTTTAGAACTTTAGAACTTTAGAACTTTCTCTGTGGTTAACTTACTTTGAGGATTGATGCAAGCAAAGCCTGAAATAATCTGGTTGTCCGAGGTCGATTCAACCAACCGCTACGCCATGAATAATTTCGACGCGCTGGCTGACGGAACTCTGGTTGCCGCTGAATTCCAGACCGCGGGCAAAGGGCGGCAGAACAGAACGTGGATTTCTCCGCGGGGTGAGAATATTTACGCTTCGTTTGTGATGAAAAACCTCGCTCCTCCTGTCTGCAATGCCTCGATCATCGCTTCCCTCGGCGCTCTGCGGATGCTGCGGCAGGCCGCCCCGGAGGTAAAATTCTGGATAAAGTGGCCGAATGATATCTGCTGCGGATTGAAAAAAATTGCCGGGATTTTATGCGAGAGCAAACTTTCCGCCGCCGCCTCCGGCATGGTTGCCGGCATCGGCATTAATATCAATATGCCGGAATCAGCGCTTGATGCCATTGACCAGCCCGCGACTTCGCTGGCCGCCGAAACCGGCCGGAATTCCGACCTGCAATCAACCGTGACTGTTCTGGCGGATGAACTCCGTAAACTTTATGCGGATTATTCCACCGCCCCGCGGCAGGTATTTGAGCTGTGGAAACAGGAAAATCTGCTGATCGGCAAAACGGTTGAAATTGTTGATGCCGGACAGCGGCAGCTGCAAGGCCGGATTGCTGATATCGGCGAATCCGGCGAAATCTACTTTGAAACCGGCGGGCAGACGCTTAAGTTTTACAGCGGCGACATCAGAATCAGGAAAGAATCTTTGGACGGCGATGCGCTTTTTTCCCCGCGGGAGTTGAAAAAGTAATTCAAAATGCTATCGTTATACTTTGCGCGGTTGAAAATTCAACTATAGATGAATTTTCAGCCGTGCAGAGTATAAAGCTGGTATTTAGAAATAAAAAAGAGCTTGACTAATGATTATAAAAACCAGGGCATATCCGAGAGCGGCGCTGATCGGGAATCCGTCCGACGGCTATTACGGTAAAACCATCGCGTTCGTGTTCAGCAACTACTGTGCGGAAGTGATGCTTTACGAAAGCCCGGAACTGGATCTGCTGCCCGCGCTGCGAGACCATTCCCGGTTCAACAGCATTCAGCATCTGGCGGAAGATGTCGATCTATACGGCTACTACGGCGGAATCCGGCTGTTGAAGGCGACCATCAGAAAATTTTACGCCTACTGTCAGAAAAATTCGATAAAACTTGACGACCGGAATTTCACCATACGCTACCAGACCAGCATCCCCAACCGCCTCGGCCTGGCCGGTTCCTCCGCGATCATCACTGCCTGCATCCGTGCGCTGAAGCGCTTTTACGATATCAGGATTCCCAAACCGCTGCTGGCCAATTTGATTCTGGCGGTGGAAAAAGAGGAGCTCGGCATTGACGCCGGACTCCAGGACCGCGTCGCTCAGTCCTACAATACCCCGGTTTTCATGGATTTTGATAAAAAATTCATGGCGGAACACGGTTACGGCAACTATCATCCGATTGAAATACCGCCTGAGCTGAAAATCTACATCGCCTTCAGGACCGACCTGGCGGAAGGCTCTGAAATCCTGCACAGCCGCCTGCGGGAAGACTATGAAAGCGGTAATCCGAAAGTACTGGCGGCCATGCAGGAATGGGCGGATTTGACCGTGAAAGTCAAGGAGGCGATGGAAAAACGCGACTTTGTCCGGCTCCCGGCATTGCTCAACCGGAATTTCGACCTGCGCTGTGAAGTGTGCTCTTCCGTCAGCAAAAAGAACAAACAGATGGTCGAACTGGCCCGCTCGGTCGGAGCGTCGGCGAAATTCACCGGTTCAGGCGGCGCGATCATCGGCACTTATGAAGATGAAGCCATGTATTCAAAGCTCAGGGAAAAACTCAAAGAATTCGATATTGAGGTAATAAAGCCGGAAATAGTAACCTCCGGCGATCTGGCAGTATGAAAGCAGTTCTAAAGTTCTAAAGTGCTAAAGTACTAAAGTGTGGAAAACAGAACAGAAATTCAGTTGGCTCCCTGTCCGTCAAGTCCGTGTAAGTCCGTCAAGTCCGTACAAGTCCGTGTCAAGTCCGTGCAAGTCGGCAAATATATTCAGGAGATAATATGAGAAAAGCTGTAATTCCGGCCGCCGGTTTCGGCACCCGGTTTCTTCCTTTTACCAAAGCCGTCCCCAAGGAAATGATTCCGCTGATCGACAAACCGGTGATTCAGTATGTCGTGGAGGAAGCCGTCGCCGCCGGACTGACGGAAATCCTGATCATCATCAGCGGCGGCAAAATGGCGATTCAGGATCATTTCAATCCGGAATACGCGCTGGAGCAGCGCCTGGAAAAATCCGGCAAGACCGCAATATTGGAGGAACTCCGCGCCATCAACCGTCTGGCCAATATCCATTATGTTTACCAGCAGGAGTTGAACGGCCTCGGCGACGCCGTCAGTTATGCCGAATGTTTCGTCGGAAACGAACCGTTCGCCATCCTGCTGGGCGACACCGTCACCTCTTCCGATGTTATGCCGGTGACGGCGCAACTGGTCAAAGCCTATGAAAAAGTGAACGCTTCGGTTGTCGCCCTGGAGGAAGTCCCCTGGGAAAAAACCAGCCGTTACGGCGTCATCAGCGGACAAACTGACGACGGCAGTCTCTATAAAGTGGATAAGTTCGTGGAAAAACCGGCTCCCGCCGAAGCTCCGTCCAATCTGGTTATTGCCAGCCGTTATGTATTCACTCCGGAAATTTTTGAGTGCCTGAAAAAAACGCCGCGCGGCAAAGGGAACGAAATCCAGCTGACGGACGCCATGCTGCTGATGCTTCAGCAGCATCCGATGTACGGCTTGAAAGTCAACGGCAGACGCCATGACATCGGCAACAAACTGGACTTCATCAAATCCACCGTCGAATTCGCCCTGCAGCGTCCAGAATTCAAAACCCAGATCGCCGAATGGCTGAAAGAGCTGAAATTCTAGAAATCAGGAGTCAGGAGTCAGGAGTCAGGAGTCAGGACTGAACCGGTTTTATGGAGGGTTGTGCTCCGTCACAACCGGGATTTCAAGATCTTTCTAAAAGAATAAAGAAGATGACGGATAGTAATACAAAGACAAAAAGACACAAAGACACAAATAGAACTTCTGTCTTTTTATAATTCCCCCGTCAGGCGCTCCGGCCTGACTTTGGAGTGCGGCACCCCTGCGCCGCTTTAATTTTGCCCTCGGCTTTTGTATCTTTTCGGTTGCCTGAATTTTATCCCGAATTCAAAGCGGCGCAGGGTCGCCGCACTCCAAAGATTGCTCCGCAATCATAAGACCAAATACAGGATCCATAAATCCAGTTCATGACGGAGTATAATTATCAATATATAGGCAAATAATTTATTATCCTGAAAATTGGATAAAGCGCACACTTTAAGCTAAAATTGTTAAAAAAAGCACGATTTTTTACCCAAATCGTGCTTTTTTTCTTGCTTTTTTCAAGTGTAC